>JAGPGI010000175.1 GCA_018056045.1 Paracoccus sp. (in: a-proteobacteria) | reverse complement strand
GTATTGATCAGCAGGGCGACCTTGCCCGCCTGCTGCAAGGCCTGCGTCAGCGCCGCCAGCAGCGCCGAGCGATAGGGCGTCGCCACATCCGAGGCGATCAGCGCCACCAGCCCGGTCTCGTTGCGAATCAGCCCGCTGGCCAGCCGGTTGACCTGATAGCCAAGCTGATCGGCCGCCTTGACGATTCGCGCCCGCGTCTCGGCCGATATGCTGGCACCGGGCGTGAAGCAGCGCGACACCGCGGCGCGGGACACTCCGGCAAGCTCAGCCACATCCTTGGCACTGGCGGCACTTCTGGACATGTTCGCACCTCATCCATATTGATGCACAGCATTGCAAGCAGGTTACCGCAGCTACGCATCCGCTAAAAGCAGATAATTATGAAAAAACTGTTGACACAACTGTGATTCGTGACGAATTGTGATGCACAGGTGTGCAATCACCGCCCCACATGGGGTCCAAGGGAGGGAAACAATGAAATTCACTACCGTCGCCATGGCGGCAGGTGCTGCTTTGGCCGTCCCGGCCGGCGCTGCAGTCGCTGCCGAACTGAACATGATCTGCTCGGCCGAGGTCGCGATCTGCGAAAAGCTGGTCGGCGCCTTCGAGGCCAGCCATTCCGACATCGACGTGAACATGGTGCGCCTGTCCTCGGGCGAGGCATTCGCCAAGATCCGGGCCGAGGGGCGCAACCCGCAGACCGACCTGTGGTGGGGCGGCACGGGCGACCCCCATCTGCAGGCGGCAGCGGACGGGCTGACGGCCGAATACAAGTCCGAACATCTGGCCGAACTGCATGACTGGGCGGTCAAGCAGGCCGAAACCTCGGGCTATCGCACCGTCGGCGTCTATAGCGGCGCGCTCGGCTGGGGCTTCAACACCGACATCTTCGCCAAGAAGGGCCTGAAGGAGCCGACCTGCTGGGCGGACCTGCTGGACCCGTCGCTGAAGGGCGAAATCCAGATCGCCGATCCGAACTCCTCGGGCACCGCCTATACGGCGCTGGCCACGCTGGTCCAGCTGATGGGCGAGGACGAGGCGATGGACTACCTGAAGAAACTGGGCGCCAACGTCTCGCAATACACCAAGTCCGGCTCGGCGCCGGTCAAGGCGGCGGCGCGCGGCGAGGCCGGGCTGGGCATCGTCTTCATGCATGACGCCATCGGCCAGACCGTCGAGGGCTTCCCGATCAAGGTCGTCGCCCCCTGCGAGGGCACCGGCTACGAGGTCGGCTCGATGTCGATCATCGAAGGCGCGCAGAACCCGGACGAGGCGCAGGTCTTCTATGACTGGGCGCTGACCCCCGACGCGCAGAACCTGATGCCCGAGGCCGGTTCCTATCAGATCCAGTCGAACAAGGCAGCGAAGGCATCGGAGCACACGCCCGATTTCAGCAAGATGAAGCTGATCGACTACGATTTCGCCAAATACGGTTCGGCTGAAACCCGCAAGGCCTTGCTGGCCCGGTGGGACGCCGAGGTCGGCGGCCGCGCCGCCGAGTAACGAGTAAGCGGTTCCACCGGGGCGGCACGATGCCGCCCCGGCCCATTTCTGAACCGAACGGAAACATCCTCATGAATGCTGACAACAGGCGGCTGGACTGGGTCCTTGGCGGCGCGATAGCGGCTTTTCTGATCCTGCCCTGGTACAAAATTCGCGGTGGCTTTTTCAGTTTCGACTGGATCGGCGACCTTTTCACGAAATCGGATCTGTGGCCGGCGACGGTGCAGGTCGCCATCGGGCGCTGGCAGATCTGGCCGGTGCTGGCGGTGATCCTTGGCGCGCTGTGGCTGCGCCATGCCCGGCCATCGGGCGCAGATCGCGGCCGCTGGCTGGTGCGGCTGGGCGTCGCCGGGCTGGTCTGGCTGATCGCCGAGGGCATGTCCATCGGCACGCGCGGCTGGAACTGGGGCCTGCTGGAAAGCATGTTCGGCGAGGTCGCGGGCCAGCCCGCCTTTGGCGCCGGCGCGACGATCGCGGCCGTGGCCTTTACCTGCCTGATCTCGTTCGGCGCGGCCGAGCGCGGCGCGCTCAAGGGCGATGCCTTTGTGCTGACCGCGATCTCGATGCTGATCCTTCTGGTCGCGACCTTCGTCTTTTATCCGATCCTGTCGATCTTTACCGGCGCGTTTCAGGATTTCGACGGCAGCTTCACCACCGAGGGCGTGGCGCGCAATATCGCCGATCCCAAGATCTGGAGCCTGTCCTGCCTGATCGGCGGCCCGGCCTGCGGCGTCGCCTGGCGCACGCTGTTTCTGGCACTGTGCACGGCCACCGCGACAACGGCGCTGGGTCTGGCCTTTGCGCTGGTCGCCACGCGCACCGCGTTTCCGTTCAAGAAAAGCCTGCGGCTGCTGACGATCCTGCCGATCATCACCCCGCCCTTCGTCGTCGGTCTGTCGCTGATCATGCTTCTGGGCCGCACCGGCACGCTGACGCAGGTGATCGAGGGCGCGACCGGGCTTGAATTCGGGCGCTGGATCTATGGCCTGCCGGGCATCTGGCTGGCGCAGGTCCTCAGCTTCACGCCGATTTCCTTCCTTGTGCTGATCGGCGTGGTCGAGGGCATCAGCCCCTCGATGGAGGAAGCCAGCCAGACCCTGCGCGCCGGACGCTGGCGCACCTTCCGCATGGTCTCGCTGCCGCTGATGGCGCCGGGTCTGGCCAATGCCTTCCTGATCGGCTTCATCGAAAGCATGGCCGATTTCGGCAACCCGCTGGTTCTGGGCGGCTCGGGCGGCGTGCTTTCCACCGAGATCTTCTTCTCGGTCGTCGGCGCGCAGAACGATGCCTCGCGGGCGGCGGTTCTGGCGGCGATCCTGCTTTGCTTCACGCTCTCGGCGTTTCTGGCGCAGCGGCTGTGGCTGTCGGGCAAGAACTTCGCCACCGTGGGCGGCAAGGGCGACGGCGGCAACCATGCCGGCCTGCCCCGCCGGCTTGCATGGCCGGTGATCGGCGTCGTCTCGGTCTGGAGCCTGTTCACGCTGGTCGTCTATACGATGATCCTGTTTGGCGGCTTCGTGAAGCTGTGGGGGCTGGATAACAGCCTGACGCTGGAACATTACGCCCATGCCTTCGGCATCAGCTTCGACGGCGGCTTGCGCTGGACGGGCGTGGCCTGGGACAGCTTCTGGACCACCATCGTGATCGCCCTGATCGCGGCACCTCTGACGGCGGCGGTCGGCCTTTTGACCGGCTGGCTGATCGCGCGGCAGAAATTCCCGGGCAAGGCCGTGTTCGAGTTCGTGCTGATGATGAGCTTTGCCATCCCCGGCACGGTCATCGGCATCAGCTATATCATGGCCTTCAACCTGCCGCCGATCCAGATGACCGGCACCGCGCTGATCCTGATCATGTGCTTTGTCTTCCGCAACATGCCGGTCGGCGTGCGTGGCAGCGTCGCCGCCATGGCGCAGTTGGACGGCAGCCTTGACGAGGCCTCGCTGACGCTGGGCGCCAATTCCGGCCGCACCCTGCGCCGGGTGATCCTGCCCCTGCTGCGTCCGGCGATCACGGCGGCGCTGGTCTATAGCTTCGTGCGGGCGATCACGTCCATCTCGGCGGTGATCTTCCTCGTCTCGGCGAAATACAACATGGCGACCGCCTATATCGTCGGTCTGGTCGAGAACGGCCAGTATGGCGTGGCGATCGCCTATTCCTCGGTCCTGATCGTGGTGATGATCATCGTCATTGGCGGCTTCCAGATGCTGGTCGGCGAACGCCGCCTGCGCCGCCGTCCCAATACCCCCGCCGCAAAGGAGGCATCAGCGTGAGCAATCCGCAAAGAGGCGCGGTCGAATTCCGCGCAGTCCGCAAGGATTACGGCGGCTTTACCGCAGTTCCGAACCTGAACCTGAAGATCGAGCCGGGCCAGCTCGTGACCCTGCTGGGGCCCTCGGGCTGCGGCAAGACCACGACGCTGCGCATGCTGGCCGGGCTGGAAACCCCGACCGCGGGCTCGATCCTGATCGGCGGTCAGGACGTCACCCTGCTGCCCCCGAACCGGCGCGATGTGACCATGGTCTTCCAGAGCTATGCGCTGTTTCCGCATATGACCGTGCTGCAAAACATCGCCTACGGGCTGGAATCGGGCGGCATGAAGCCGGCCGAGGCCCGCGAGCAGGCCGCGCGCGGTCTGGAGCTGGTCGGCCTGTCGGGACGCGGCGACCGCCTGCCCTCCGAGCTGTCGGGGGGCCAGCAGCAGCGCGTCGCCGTGGCCCGCGCGCTGGTGCTCGAGCCGCAGGTCCTGCTGCTCGACGAGCCGCTCTCGAACCTCGATGCGCGCCTGCGTCGCCATGTGCGCACCGAGATCCGCGAGCTGCAGCAGCGGCTGGGCTTTACCGCCGTCTATGTGACCCATGACCAGGACGAGGCGCTGGCCGTCTCGGACCGGATCGTGGTGATGAAGGATGGCCATATCGCCCAGGACGGCGCCCCGCGCGATCTCTACGAGACCCCCGCCTCGGAATTCATTGCCGATTTCATCGGCGAGGCGAATGTCATCGACTGCCAGATCCTCAGCGTGGCCGACGGTCAGGCGCGGATCGGCGTCGGCGGGGCGGAACTGACGCTGCCGGCGCGCAAGGGCCGGCCGGGCGCGGCGCGGCTGGCGGTGCGTCCCAATGCCTTCCATGTCCGCGCCGATGGTGACGGGATCGAGGGCCGCGTGGCCAGCGCCGCCTATCTGGGCGATCACATCGAATATGAAATCGATGGCCCGGCGGGCCGGCTTTTCGTCGTCGATTCGGGCAGCTCGGAGGCCATGGCGCCGGGGACACCCGTGCGGCTGCAGTTCCGCGGCGGCGGCGCGGCACTGATCGCGTAAGGACAGGGACATGGTCATGACCGAAACCGAAATCGACCTTGCCGACCGGTTGGCGGTGATGGAGGGGGTGGCGCGCCGTGCCGGTGCGCTGGCGCTGCATTACTTCCTGAACCGCGACCAGTTGCTGATCGAAACCAAGCGCGTGCTGACCGACATGGTCTCGCAGGCCGACCGCGAGGTCGAGGAACTGATCCGCGACGAGATAAAGGCCGCCTATCCCGAGGATGCCTTTCTGGGCGAGGAATACGGGCTTGAACCGGGCAGCAGCGCACTGACCTGGGTCATCGACCCGATCGACGGCACCGCGCCCTATCTGAACGGCTTGCCGGGCTGGTGCATCTCGATCGGGCTGATGGACCGGGACGGCCCGCTTCTGGGGGCGATCTATGTGCCGGTTCTGGACGAGATGTTCCTGGGCGGGCGCGGGCTGGGCACGACGCTGAACGGCCAGCCGGTGCGGGTGACGGATCGCTTCGATCTGTCCACCGGCCTTCTGGGCGTCGGCACCAATGACCGCGTGCCCGCTGCGCGCGTCGGCCAGCTTTACGGCGATCTGGCCGCGGACGGGATTGCTCATGTCCGCTATGGCTCGGGCGCATTGATGCTGGCCTATGTCGCCGCCGGGCGGTTGGTCGGTTATTGCGAGCCGCGCATGTCGGTCTGGGACTGCCTTGCCGCCTATGCGCTGATCGAGGCCGCCGGCGGGCGGGTCGCCGCACTGGGCGAGGGCGCGCTGCAAAGCAAGCCTTTCCCGGTTCTGGCAGCCACGTCGGGCGATTTCGACCGGCTGGTGGCCCTGACGCGCTTTGATGCGCCTGACTGGGTTCTGGCGGGCTGAACGCCCGCCAGTCCATTCCGTGACCCCACCCCTCCCTCAGGCGCCGACGAATTCACGCACGAATTCGGTTGCCGGGCGGGCACGGATATCCTGGGGCCGGCCGATCTGTTCGATCTTGCCCATCGACATGACCACCACCAGATCGGCCAGTTCCATCGCCTCGTCCTGATCATGGGTCACAAAGATCGTGGTCAGGCCGGTCTCGTCATGGATCTCGCGCAGGCCCTGACGCAATTCCTTGCGCACCTTGGCATCCAGCGCGCCAAAGGGTTCGTCCAGCAGCAGCATGCGCGGTTCGATGGCCAGGGCACGGGCAAGTGCCACGCGCTGGCGCTGGCCGCCCGAGAGCTGGCTGGGATAGCGCCCGCCGATATCGGGAAGCTGGATCAGTTCCAGAAGCTTGGTCACGCGACGGGCGATTTCCGCCTTTTCGGGGCGCTTGGCACGCGGCCGCGCCCGCAGCCCATAGG
>JAGPGI010000174.1 GCA_018056045.1 Paracoccus sp. (in: a-proteobacteria) | reverse complement strand
AACTGGACCTGTCGGTGCAGACCGTCAGCCGCGCCTATGAGGAACTGATCCGCGCCGATCTGATCTCGGGCGAGGTCGGGCGCGGCAGCTTCGTGAAATCCGGCCCGCGCGAGACGGTCGAGGTGCCCTGGTTCCGCGCCCCCGCCGACCGCCCGCTGGTGGACATGTCGATGATGACCCCGGTGCGGCTGCCGCAGATCGCGCAGGCCTGGCGCGAATCGCTGATCCGGGTGGCGGAGCGCCTGCCCGACCCGGCCATGCATTCCTTTCGCCCGCGCCAGACCATGGCGCTTTATGGCGGCATGGCGGCGGGCTGGCTGGCGCGCTGCGGTCTGGTGATGCCGGCGCAGCGCATCCTGATCACCAATGGCAGCACGCCCGCGATGCTGGTCGCGCTGATGACCGCCGCCGGCCCCGGCGACGAGATCGCCACCGAAAGCTCGACCTGCCACACGCTGAAGCCGCTGGCCCATCAGTTGCATCTGCGTCTGCGCGGCATTGCCGAGGATGATCGCGGCATGCGCCCCGACGCGCTGCAGGCGGCGGCGCGGGGGGGGCGCGTCAAGGCGGTGTTCCTGCTGCCCTCGGGGGCGGGGCCCTTTGCCCGCATCCTCGACCGCGACCGGCGCGAGGAGCTGGCCCGCGCCGCGACCGAATCCGGGCTGGTCATCATCGAGAACGACGCGCTGGGGCCCATCGCACCACGCCGCCCGCCGCCGGTCGCCAGCTTCGCGCCCGAGAACAGCTTTTACTTCACCGGCCTGTCGAAAAGCCTGTCGCCGGGCCTGCGGCTGGGCTTTCTGGCCATGCCCGAATCGCTGGCCGAGGCGGCGCTGAACCGGCATCTGTCGGTGGCATGGATGGCCACGCCGCTGATGGCCGAGATCGCGCAGGACTGGATCGACAGCGGCATCGCCGATGCGTTGCTGGCGGCGCAGCGGACCGAACTCGCGGGCCGCAACCGGCTGGCGCAGCGGCTTCTGGGCAATCGCAGCCACGGCTTTTTGCACGGGCTGCATCGCTGGCTGCCTTTGCCGCCGGGCACGAACGAACAGGCGCTGCTGGAGCGGGGGCTGAACCACGATCTGGCGCTGGCCCCGGGGGCCGGATTTGCCATCCTCGAATCGCCACCGGCGCTGCGGCTCTGCCTTGGCGGCCCGCCATTGCGCGACCTTGAACGTGGGCTTGAACGGCTGGCCGAACTGCTGGCGCCGATGTCTCCGACCGAACCCTGAACAGTGCGGATTTCGGGCGTCCCGGCCCGGCCTTGGGCCCGGTGGTTTGACTCTGCCTGCGAAAATTGTCATGATTTAATCTATAAATTGACATGCAATTTGGTTCTGTCCGATGCTGCTTGCAACGCGAATCGGCCTGTCCACCGATCCGCTGGCATCAGGGAAAAAGGGGACAACCCCGCATAACCCACGGACAACAGGAGGAAATATGAAAAGCATGATGACCGCCAAGCTGCTGGCTGCGGCCAGCCTGACCGCGCTGACCTTGGGTGCTGGCACCGCCCGGGCCGAAACCTGGCGCTATGCCTTCGAGGAGGCGATGGAGGAAGTTCAGGGCAAGTTCGCCCAGAAGTTCAAGGAAGAGGTCGAGGCCAGTTCCGACCACGAAGTTCAGCTGTTCCCCTTTGGCACGCTGGGTGAATCCGCCGATATCATGGAACAGGCGCAATCGGGCATCCTGCAATTCGTCGACCAGTCGCCCGGCTTTACCGGCGCGTTGATCCCCGAGGCGCAGGTGTTCTTCGTGCCCTATCTGCTGCCGGCCGATCAGGACCAGCTTGTCAGCTTTTTCCGCAACTCGAAGGCCATCCACGAACTGTTCCCGCCGCTTTATGCCGATCAGGGGCTGGAGCTTCTGACCATGTTCCCCGAGGGCGAGGTGGTGATGACCACCACCAAGGCGATCGCGGGTCCGGCCGATCTCAATGAGGTCAAGTTCCGGGTGATGACCAACCCGCTGCTGGTCTCAAGCTATCAGGCCTTTGGCGCCACGCCGACGCCGCTGCCTTGGGGCGAGGTCTATGGCGCGCTTCAGACCGGCATCATCCAGGGCCAGGAAAACCCGGCATTCTTTGTCGAATCGACCAAGATGTATGAGGTCGCGAACCATATCACCCGGATCGGCCACAACAATTTCACCACCGCCGTCATGGCCAACAAGGATTTCTATGACGGGCTGTCGGATGCCGACAAGAAGGTGGTGCAGGACGCGAGTGCCGCCGCCTTCGACTATATCGTCGATTACCAGACCGGCCTGACCGAGGAATCGCTGGAAAAGATCAAGGCCGCAAAGCCCGACGTCACCATCACCACCCTGACCGATGAACAGCGTCAGCCCTTCCGCGACACTGCCGGCGCCGTCGAGGAGGAATTCCTCAAGATCGGCGGGGCGCAGGCGCAGGCCATTCTGGACCAGATGAAGGCGGATCTGGCCGCCGCCGCCGAGGCCGCGCCCGCCAACTAGCAGGGCGGGCCGCGACGTCAGCCGGCGGGCCAGCCACGGCCACGGCCCGCCGAAGCCATTCCCATTTTGCAACTGCGAGGCCCGCGGATGATGCTCAAACCCGACGAGATCCCTGCCGAGAAGGTGGCGCCCGTCGATGACGAGATCGACGATGCCAGCTATATCTCGGAGCTGCCCGGTTTTCTGGGGGTGGTGGATGGCACCATCGCCCGGATCGAGGCCGTGCTGCTGGCCGCGGGCGTGCTGCTGATGGCACTCAATACCGTGGCCAATATCGTCGGCCGGCTGATCGGGCGCACCATCTTCTTCTCGGAGGAGCTGAATCAGGCGCTGATCATCCTGATCACATTCGCCGGCATTTCCTATGCCGCCCGCCACGGCCGCCATATCCGCATGTCGGCCTTTTTCGACGCCATGCCGTTTCGGCCGCGCAAGGTGCTGATGGTGCTGATCGCGGCGGCGACGGCGGCGATGATGTTCCTGCTGACATGGTATTCGATGGTCTATGTGCTGGAACAGGCCGGGCGCGGGCGGCTGCTGCCGGCGTTGAAAATTCCGCAATGGTGGATCATCGTCTGGGCGCCGCTGGGGTTCTTTCTGACCGGGCTGCAATATGCGCTGACCGCGATCAAGAACCTGCTTGAACCCGAGATCTGGCTGTCGACGAGCACGCTGGAAGGCTATGACGACAGCACCGAAGAGGAGGTCTGAGCGATGATGAGCTGGGCCATATTCGGCACGATGATCGCCCTTTTGCTGATGGGTTTCCCGATGATGATCCCGCTGCTGACCGGGGCGCTGATCGGGTTTCTGGCGCTGTTCGGCGGCTTTGGCCAGCTTGACACGATGGTCCAGCAGATCCTTGCCGGCATCCGCCCCGCCAGCCTGATCGCGGTGCCGATGTTCATCTTTGCCGCCGATATCATGACGCGCGGCCAGTCCGCGAACCGGCTGATCGATCTGGTCATGGCCTTTGTCGGCCATCTGCGCGGCGGGCTGGCCATCGCCACCGCCGGCGCCTGCACCATGTTCGGCGCCGTCTCGGGCTCGACGCAGGCGACCGTGGTCGCGGTCGGCGGGCCGCTGCGTCCGCGCATGCTCAGGGCCGGCTACAGCGACAATTTCGTGCTGGCGCTGATCGTGAACGCCTCGGATATCGCCTTCCTGATCCCGCCCTCCATCGGCATGATCATCTATGGCGTGGTCTCGGGCACCTCGATCTCGGAACTGTTCATCGCCGGCATCGGGCCGGGGCTGCTGATCCTGCTGCTGTTCTCGATCTATTCCTTTGTCTATGCGCGCCGCCACAACGTCCCGGTCGAGCCACGCACAAGCTGGCCCGAACGCGGCCGCGCGATCCAGCGCGCGCTGTGGCCGCTGGGATTTCCGGCGATCATCATCGGCGGCATCTATGGCGGCTATTTCTCGCCCACCGAGGCGGCGGCGGCCTGCGTGCTTTACGCGCTGTTTCTGGAAATGGTGGTGTTTCGCGAAATGGGCTTTCGCCAGCTTTACGCGACGGCGAAATCGACCGGGCTGATCACTGCGGTGGTGTTCATTCTGGTCGGCGCGGGCGCGGCGTTTTCCTATGTCATCAGCTTTGCCCAGATCCCGCAGAATATCCTGGGCGGCATCGGCATCGACCAGATGGGCCAATACGGGGTGCTGTTCACCATCTCGATTGCTTTCTTCGTCGGCTGCATGTTCGTCGATCCGATCGTGGTCATCCTGATCCTCGTGCCGATCTTTGCGCCGGTGGTGAAATCGGTCGGCCTCGACCCGGTGCTGGTCGGCACCATCATCACCCTGCAGGTCGCCATCGGCAGCGCGACGCCACCCTTCGGCTGCGATATCTTTACCGCCATCGCCGTCTTCAAGCGCCCCTATACCGAGGTGGTCAAGGGCACGCCGCCGTTCATCGTCATGCTGCTGGGCGTGTCGGTGGCGCTGATCTTTTTCCCGCAGATCGCGCTGTTCCTGCGCGATCTCGCCTTTGCGAAATAGGGGTCCAGATGTTTGAACGGATCCTGATCGCCTATGACGGTTCGGTCGGCGCCGAGCGGGCGCTGGCCAAGGCCATCGGGCTGGCGCAACTGTGCAACGCGCATCTGACGGTGCTGACGGTCTATCGCCATCACTCGATGCTCGAGGCCTCGGTCTCGATGGTGCGGGGGGCGCTGGAGCCGGGCGGCAATCTGGACGAGGCGATGCGCAGCGCCGCGCGCGAGGCCGCCGACCACGCCAAGACCCGCGCCCTTGCCGCCGGCGGGCTTGCAAAGGTCAGCGCCTTCATCAAGCCCGGCCAACCCGCCCGCACCATCGTCGCCTTTGGCGAGGAAAAGGGCTGCGACCTGATCGTGGTCGGCTCGCGCGGGATGGGCGCGACCGAGGGCTATCTGCTTGGCTCGGTCAGCCACAAGGTCACCGGGCTGGCCGAATGTCCGGTCATGGTCGTCTAGGCAGGGGGTATCGCGGATGCTTCAGGACAGGCTGAACCGCTTCGGGCTGATCGTTCTGGGCACCGACCTGACGATCGAGGGCGACGCCGCCCGCCTCATGCCCCCGGATTGCCGGCTGCATGTCACCCGCATTGCCTTTGAGAACCCTACCACGGCCGAGAACCTGCGCCAGACCGGGCCGCGCCTGCGCGAAGCGGGCGCGCTCTTGGTGCCGGGGATGGCGCTGAAGGGCGTGGGCTTTGGCTGCACCTCGGCCTCGGCGGTGCTGGGGCACGGGGTTGAGGAGGCGCTGGGGCGTCGCGCCCCGGTCTCGACCCCGACCAGCGGCGCGCTGCGCGGCTTTGCGGCGCTTGGCGTGACGCGGGTCGCGCTGATGACACCCTATCTGCCGCAAACCGCCGATCTGGTCGGCGATCATTTCGCGGCCCATGGGCTCGAGGTCGTCTCGCGCCGTTCGATGGGGCGCGCCGACGACCGCGACATGGCCCTGCTGCCCGAAGCCGAGGTGATGGCGTTCGCGCTGGCCGCCGATCATCCGGATGCGCAGGCGCTGTTCATGTCCTGCACCGCCTTGCCCGCCCTTGGCCTGATCGACCGGATCGAGGCGCGGCTGGGCAAGCCGGTCATCAGCGCCAATCAGGCGCTGTTCTGGGCGATGCTGGATCAGGCCCGCATCCCCGCCAGCGGGCCGGGCCGGCTGTTTCAGGTGCGCACATGGTAGGCATCGACGATATCCTTGCCGCCCGCGACCGCATTGCCGGGCAGGTGCGGGTGACGCCCTTCAAGCCCTCGGCCAGCCTGTCGGCGCGGGCAGGCGCCGCGGTCTGGCTGAAATGCGAACACCGCCAGCACACCGGCGCCTTCAAGCTGCGCGGCGCCGCCAATGCGGTGGCGCGGCTGGGCGATGTGGCCGGGGTCACCACCGCCTCGACCGGCAATCACGGCCGCGCATTGGCGCATGCGGCGCGCGCGCAGGGCTTGCCGGCAGTGATCTGCGTCTCGCGGCTGGTGCCGCAGAACAAGCTGGATGCCATCACGGCGCTTGGGGCCGAGGTCCGCATCATCGGCAACAGTCAGGATCAGGCCTTTGCCGAGGCCCACCGTCTGCAACGCGACGAAGGCTTCGCGCTGATCCCGCCCTTTGACCATGCGGATGTAATCGCCGGACAGGGCACGCTGGGGCTGGAGATTCTGGATCAGATCCC
>JAGPGI010000173.1 GCA_018056045.1 Paracoccus sp. (in: a-proteobacteria) | reverse complement strand
CAGATCGCCGCGCTGATCGGCGCCCATATCATCAAGATCAAGCTTTCCACGGATCACCTGATGCTGCCTGAAGCGAAAAAGGTCTATGAGGACAAGAAGATCGACGTCGCGACCCAGGCGAAGCGCGTGGCGCATTGCATGGAGGCCTCGTTCAACGGCCGCCGCATCGTGGTCTTCTCGGGCGGCGCGGCCAAGGGCGCGGACGCGGTCTTTGACGATGCGCGCGCCATCCGCGACGGCGGCGGCAACGGTTCGATCATCGGGCGCAACAGCTTCCAGCGCTCGCGCGAGGATGCGCTGGAGATGCTGCAGAAACTGGTCGACATCTATCTGGGCAAGGCCTGAATTCGAGGCTTGAATGCTGGCGTCGTGGGGCTCTGCCCCACACCCCGGGATATTTCGGCATGAAAGAATGGGGCGTCCGATGGGCGCCCTTTTCCTTTCCGGCGAGACTGCTTAGGTTCTGCGCGACAGACGAAAAGGATTGGGTGCATGTCGTTTTTCTCGAAGCTGCGCGACCGGCTGACGCGGTCCTCGTCGAAGATCGGGGCGGGACTGGACGATATCGTTGCCGAGGGCGCTGTCGAAGATGTGGCGGTGCCCGAGGCGCCGATTGCAGCGCCCGCCCCTGCCCCGGTTCCTGACGAGCCGACAGCCCGTCCGGGCATGCTGGGGCGCATCTTTGGCCGCACGACCGAGGCCGAGCCCCGGCGCGAGCTGGACGATGCGATGCTGGAAGAGCTTGAGGAGATGCTGATCCAGGCCGATATGGGCGTCGAAACCGCCTTGCGCGTCACCGCCAATATCGCCGAGGGGCGTCTGGGCCGGCGCATCTCGGCCACCGAACTGAAAGAGCTGCTGGCGGACGAGATCACGCGGATCATGAGCCCTGTCGCAAAGCCGCTGCCGCTTTATCCCAAACGGCCGCAGGTGGTGCTGGTGGTGGGCGTGAACGGCTCGGGCAAGACCACGACCATCGGCAAGCTTGCCAGCCAGTTCAAGGAGGCGGGCAAGAATGTGGTGATCGCGGCCGGCGACACCTTCCGCGCGGCGGCGGTCGAGCAGTTACAGGTCTGGGGCAAGCGCGCCGGAGTGCCGGTAATGACCGCGCCCGAAGGCTCGGACCCGGCGAGCCTTGCCTTTGACGCCATGAACCGGGCCGAAGCCGAGGGCGCGGACCTTTTGATGATCGACACCGCCGGACGCCTGCAGAACCGTCAGGACCTGATGGAGGAACTGGCCAAGATCGTTCGTGTCATCCGCAAGAAGGATCCCTCGGCGCCGCACAACACACTGTTGGTGCTGGACGCGACGACCGGCCAGAACGCGCTCTCGCAGGTCGAGACCTTCCAGAAGCTTGCCGATGTTTCGGGGCTGGTGATGACCAAGCTGGACGGCACCGCGCGCGGCGGCGTCCTGGTCGCCTTGGCCGACCGCTTTGGCCTGCCGATCCATGCCATCGGCGTCGGCGAACAGATCGACGATCTTGACGCCTTTGACGCGCGCGATTTCGCCCGCGCATTGGTCGGGCTTGGGGACTGACGCCCCCTTTTTCTTCTTCATCCAAATATCCAGCCGAGCTTGCGGCGGGGCGCGACGCTTGACGCCTTAAAGCCCGAGCTGGCGGGCGAAAGCCCTGACCTCGCCCTCATCCCCCGCCGCGACCGAGCGCAGCAGCGTCGCCTGCGAGCGCAGGATCGGTTCGTCGCCGATGATCTTCAGGTGATTGGCGCGCAGCGTCTCGCCCGATGAGGTGATGTCGGCGATGGCCTCGGCAGTCAGGTTCGCGACCGTGCCCTCGGTCGCGCCCTGACTGTCCACCAGCTGATAATCCGCGACCTCTTCCTCCGACAGCCACGCCCTTACCAGACGGTGGTATTTCGTGGCGATGCGCAGGCGAAAGCCATGCTCGGCACGGAAATCGCGGGCGATGGTGGCGAAATCATCCAGCGTCTCGCAATCGCTCCAGCAGGCGGGAACGGCAAGGATCAGGTCGGCATGGCCAAAGCCCATCGGCGCCAGCTCCTCGACATGGCTGCGCCAGCCGGCCAGCTTTTCGCGGATCAGGTCGGTCCCGGTCACGCCCAGATGGATGCGGCCCGCCTGCAATTCGCGCGGGATCTCACCCGCGGACAGCAGGATCAGCGCGACATTTTCGGCGCCCTCGACCCGGCCGGCATATTCGCGGTCGGAACCGGCGCGCGACAGCCGCACGCCCCGTTCGGCAAACCAGTCGAAAGTCTGCTCCATCAGCCGCCCCTTGGACGGCACACCAAGGCGGATCATCTCAGGCCCCCAAGTTCGTGGACAAGGCCGGGGCGGATGATGCCGCCGACCGCCGGGATGGCGCGGCCCTGTGCCTGCCCCAGCACCGCCGCCAGCGCGTCATAGCGCCCGCCCGAGGCCACCGGCGGCCAGTCGGTCCGGCCCTGCGCGGTGAAGCTGAAAGTCATGCCGTCGTAATATTCCATCGTGTGGCGGCCGTGGCTGGCGTCGAAATGGACCGCGCCCACATCCACGCCGCGATCCGACAGAAGCGCAAGGTTGCGGTCCAGCCGGTCCACGGCCTCGGCGATATCGGGGATCTCGGCGGTCATGGCGCGCAACTGCCGCAGCGCCTCGGGTGCGGGGGCCTGAATGGCGAAAAGCCGCTCAAGCCGCGCAACCCATTCCGGCGCAAGCGGCGCCTCCAGCGCGTCGGCCTGCAGGCGGTCGATGCGAGCCTGCATCTCTTGCGGGCTGCGCAGTCCGGTCCAGAGCGCCGACGTCTCGGCAAAGTTGCGCGGTGCGGGCGCTGTGGAAAATCGCGCGAGCAGCCGGGCAAAGCGCCTGGGCCGCCAGACATGATGCAAAAGCGCCGCGCGGCGTGCATCGGATACCGGCAGCGCGCGCAACGCATCCATTACAAGATCCATGTCGCCCATCGTGGCCTGCAGGCCCAGCGGCGCAAGGATGGTGTGAAACAGCGCGAACACCTCGGCATCGGCGTCGCTGTCGCGGGCGAAAAGCTCGAACCCCGCCTGCAGATATTCGTTGTCGCGGGGATGTTCGGGCTGGGTCTCGCCGTGATCCTGCTTGCGGAAGATCTCGCCCAGATAGCAATAGCGCGCCGGCTCGGCCCCATTCGCCATATGCATCTGCACGACCGGCACGGTGAAATCGGGACGCAGCATCACCTCGCCCCGGATCGGGTCCTGGGTGACATAGGCGCGGGCGCGGATATCCTCGCCGTAAAGGTCCAGAAGCGTCTCGGCGGGCAACAGGATATCGGGCGCGACCTCGATCGCACCGGCAGCGCGAAAGGCGGCAAGGATCTGCTGGCCGATGGCCTGTTTCGCGGGCTTGCTCATCCGAGGATACGCCTCACTTCCACGACCAGATCCGCGCGGGCGACCTCGGTCTGGGCGGGCTGGGCCTTCCATTCCTCATGGCTGGCCTCGGCTGCGATTTTTGCGCCAAGGATCAGGTCCTTGACCTGCACGACACCACGCGCGGCCTCGTCCCCGCCCTGGATGATCGCCACGGGGGCGTTGCGTTTATCGGCATATTTCAACTGGTTGCCAAAGTTCTTGGGGTTGCCCAGATAGACCTCGGCGCGAATGCCGGCGCCGCGCAATTCCGCCGCCATGGCCTGATAGTCGCCCATGCGGTCGCGGTCCATGACTGTGACGACGACGGGGCCGTGGTCGACGCCGCCCATCATGCCCTTGGCGCGCAGCGCGGCCAGCAGGCGGTCGACGCCGATGCTGACGCCGGTCGCCGGCACCTTCTGGCCGGTGAAACGCTCAACCAGACCGTCATAGCGGCCACCGCCGGCAACCGATCCGAACTGGCGCTTGCGGCCCTTTTCGTCCAGGATTTCAAAGGTCAGCTCGGCCTCGAACACGGGGCCGGTGTAATAGCCAAGCCCGCGCACGATCGAGGGGTCGATCACCGCGCGATCCTCGCCCACGCCCATGGCGGCCAGCATGTCGGCGATCTGGGCGAGTTCGTCGACCCCCTCGGCGCCGATGGCCGATGCGCCGACCGCCGCGCGCAGATTGGCGAGCGTCGCCGCATTGTCCGCGCCTTTCGAGGTCAGAAAGGCGATGACCGGATCGGCCTGTCCGGGTTCAAGGCCCACGCCGTCGATGAAGGCGCCGGACTCGTCTTTGCGACCGGTGGTCAACAGCTGGCGCACGCCTGCCTCGCCGACCTTGTCGAATTTGTCGATGGTGCGCAGCACATCGTCGGCGGGCTTGCCCTCGGCCACGCCCATGGCGTCGAGGATGCCGTTCAGCACCTTGCGGTTATTGATGCGGATCAGATAGTCGCCGCGCTGGATGCCGGCATATTCCAAGGCCGCCGCCAGCATGGCACAGATTTCCGCATCCGCCGCCACCGAGGCGCTGCCCACGGTGTCCGCATCGCATTGATAGAATTGCCGGAAACGTCCCGGCCCCGGTTTTTCATTGCGCCAGACCGGACCCATCGCATAGCGGCGATAGGGGAATGGCAGGTCGTTGCGGAATTGCGCCGCAACGCGGGCCAAAGGCGCGGTCAGGTCATAGCGCAGCGCCAGCCAGTCGCCGGCACCGCCGCCCGGAACCTCGGCCTCTTGCCAGGCGAAGACGCCGGCATTCGGGCGGTCCACATCGGGCAGAAATTTCCCCAGTGCCTCGACCGTCTCGACGGCGCTGGTTTCAAGGGGATCGAAGCCATGGCGATGATAGATCTCGGCGATGCGGTCGAGCATCTGCTTGCGTTCGGTCACATCCGCGCCGAAATAGTCACGAAACCCCTTGGGCGTCTCGGCCTTGGGTCGGGGCTGTTTTTTCTGATCTTTCGCCATGGTCTGCCTCGGGCTGGTCCATGCGGGGGTCTAACGGATGGAGGATGCATGGACAAGCAGGGGAACGGAGAGGCCGAGCGGATCCTGCGGCTGGAAGAGGCGGTCGCGCATCTGACGCGGGTCACCGACGATCTGTCCGCCATCGTGGCGCGTCAGGAGGGTGAGATCGCGCGGCTGGCGCGGCGTGTGGGCGCGCTGATGGAGAGAGAGGCCGAGCGCGAGGTCGAGGGGGGCACGATTCCGCTGGCGGATCAGCGGCCGCCGCATTGGTAGGACGCATTGGCAGGGTAAGGGGCGCTGCCCCTCGCCCCTGCGGGGCTCACCCCGGGATATTTCGACATGAAAGAGGGGATCAGCGGCTGGCCGGGCCGAGGCGCGGCCCGCTGGGGATCGCGGGTTCGGGGGCGGTCAGGGTAGGCTCGACGCTGCGGGGGCGGATGGCGGTTTCCTCGGGTTTCGAGGTTGCGCGCATGGGGGCGCTGAAGGGGCTTTTCGGTGCCACTTCCGGAGCTTCGGGCTGGGTCGCGGGCATCGGCTCGGCCCTCGCGGGGGCCGCGACCACGGGCTCGGATCTGGTGGTGGCGAGGGCGCGGCGAAAGACCAGAACATTGTGATAGACGGTCGTGCGGCTGGTCAGGCCCGAGCGTTCCTCGGCCGGAAGCGTCTCGGCGCGCACATAATCCCAGCCGTCGCGGGCCATTTCGTTCAGCGTATCGGTGAGGGTTGCGGCAAAGCGCTCGATCCCGGTCTTGGCACCCTTGGTCTTTTCGCCGCGTGCGGGGGCGGGTATGACGGTGTATTCGTAGCTGCTCATGCGACTGCCTTTCGTTTGGCGCAGAGGTTAGGCGAGATGCCGGGGCAAGGAAAGTGTCGCGAAACGGCTATGCGCGTTGCTAGGGTGCACAAGTTCGGGAGCCATGCGCGGAAAACCCGGCAAATGCGGGCGGCATCCATAGCGCGGGATCAGCGGCGGGTGATGCCCTCGAGCGGCGGCGGCGGGACCGGCCGGGTCACCAGATGGCTTTTGCGCTTTTCGTAAAATGCGTTGCCCCCCGCCGTCAGGACGTAATGCATGTTGTCATAGGAAAAGCGGTGGCCGGCGGCGTGGAAGAACTGCGCATTGCCGATCATGGGATGGCGCTCTCCGCGCAGGACGGCGCGGGCGGCCTCGCGCACCTCTGGCATGGCTTTCGAGTTCATCTTGCGGGTCATGATGCCGGGCGCGAATTGCCGTTTCTGGGCGACCACGCCGCAGACGGTGTTCGGAAACTGATCCGAGGCAACGCGGTTCATCACCACGCTGCCGACGGCGATCATGCCGTCGCGGCTGGAGCGGTGGGATTCGAA
>JAGPGI010000172.1 GCA_018056045.1 Paracoccus sp. (in: a-proteobacteria) | reverse complement strand
ACCCGCGCCGCGGCCGAACTGATGCGGGGCGTCTCGGTCAGCCGGGCGGTCGCTGTCGATCAGGCGCTGCAGCTGGTGGCGGGCAGCCCCGGCGATCTGGTGCTGCTGCCGCAGGACATGCCGCCACAGACGGGAGAGGACCCGCTTCGGGCCGATCGCGATGCCTGGGCCGGGGCCGCGGCGGCCGACAGCCCCGAGGCCTATGACCGCTATCTCGAAAGCTATCCGCGCGGCATCTATTCCGCCGCCGCGCGCGAGCGTCTGGCCCGCCTGAAATCCGCCCCCGACACCAGCGATTCCGACCGCGAAGCCTGGGCGGCGGCGGCGGCGGCGGATACGGTGGCGGCCTATATGTCCTATCTGGGGCGTTTTCCCTCGGGGCAATATGCGGCGGCGGCGCGCGCCCGGCTCGAGGATGGCCGGGTCTCGCCCACGCCGCCGCAGACCCGCCCCGGCATGCCGCCATCCCCCCCGGGCGCCGAGGCCGAGCGCGAGATGGCGATGAACAGCACCGAGCGCGCCACGATCCAGCGCTGGCTGACGCGGCTGGGCCATGATACGGGCACGCCGGACGGGGTTTTCGGCCAGCGCACCCGCTCGGCGATCGCGGCATGGCAACGGGCCAATGACCTGCCCGCGACCGGCTACCTGACCCCGGCCGAGCGGCGGATGATCCTGCAGCAGACCTCCTATCTCGATGGCGACAATGGCAGCCGCGACCGCGCCTATTGGCAGGAAACCGGCGCGCGCGGCGATGCCGCCGGCCTGCGCGCCTATCTGCGCCGCTATCCCAACGGGTTGCAGGCCAGGACCGCGCAGCGGATGCTGGACGAGGCGACCGGCAGCGTGACGCCCGACCTGCCCCAGGGCGATCAGGCGACCTGGCGATGGGCGCGCGAGCAAGGCTCGGCCGCTGCCTATGAAACCTATCTGGAACGCTATCCGCGCGGCCAATATGCGGGCGATGCCCGCGACTACCTGCAGACCATGCGCGCCACGACC
Source organism: Paracoccus sp. (in: a-proteobacteria) (assembly GCA_018056045.1). GTDB lineage: Bacteria > Pseudomonadota > Alphaproteobacteria > Rhodobacterales > Rhodobacteraceae > Paracoccus. The sequence continues at coordinate 5,203 of JAGPGI010000172.1, read as the reverse complement.
GAGGCCGCCCGCCGCGAAGAGGACAATCTGCGCCTGGACGCCTCGACCCGCCGTCTGGTCGAGGAACGGTTGCGCATCGCCGGTATGCGCCCCGGCACGGTCGATGGCGAATTCACCGACCAGACCCGGGCGGCGCTGCGCCGCTATCAGGGCGCGCGCAACCTGCGCGTCACCGGCTTCGTCACCCAGGAAACCGTGACCAGCCTTCTGGCCGATGTCTTGTTGCGCTGATGTCTTGTTGCGCTGACGCCCCGGCTCATTCTTTCATGCTGAAATATCCGCGGGACTGTGCATCGAATCCGCCATCGGTCCAGGGACCGAAGGACAGGGGGGCAGTCGGCCCCGGTCGCAGACACGAAAACCGTCCCGCCGAAAATGAAAAACGCCCGCATTGCGGGCGCCTTCGGGTCATCTGACTTGCCGGTCTATCAGCCCTGGCGGGCCTTGAAGCGCGGGTTCGTCTTGTTGATGACATAGATGCGGCCTTTACGGCGCACGATCTGGCAATCGCGGTGGCGGCTCTTGAGCGAGCGGAGCGAATTGCGAACCTTCATCGGTCTTCTCCTATCGCGGCGCATCGCAAGTCGCGCCTTGGAAATTAAATACCCCCGGTTAAGCCCCGGGGGCGCGAATCATGGTGGGCGGTACTGGGATCGAACCAGTGGCCACTACGATGTCAACGTAGTGCTCTACCGCTGAGCTAACCGCCCACTGCCTGGTGATTCGACCGGCAAATACCGCCCGATCCCCGTGGTCGGCGTGTCTATATCCACGTCTTCCGGGGGTTTCAAGCCTCATTCGACTTGGTTCCGGGCCGCGATGGTTTATAAATCAATCAGCCCTATTTGCCATGTCGCAGGCCCCCCCGCCGCAGCGGAGCGCGCAATGACGCTGGAAGAGCAGACCTTCGATCTGATCCGGCCGCCCGAATGGAAGGGCGGGGTGATTTTTGCGTCCCCGCATTCGGGCCGGCACTATCCGGCGTGGTTTCTGGCCGAATCGCGGCTGGATCCGCTGCTTTTGCGCTCATCCGAAGATGCTTTCATGGACAGGCTGATCGCCTCGGCGCCCGATCATGGCGCGGCGCTTCTGACGGCGCGGGTGCCGCGCTGCGTGATCGACCTCAATCGCGGCCCCGAGGAAATCGACCCGCTGGTGGTCAGCTGCGCACCGCCCGTGGCGCTCAGCCCGCGAATCATGGCCGGGCTGGGAGTGATTCCCCGCGTCGTCTCGCAGGGGCGGGCGATCTATGACGGCCCGATGTCGCAGGCCGAGGCCGAGCGGCGCATCGCCTGCTTCTGGCGGCCCTATCACCGCGCGCTTGCGGGCCTGATCGACGAATCGGTGGCGCGCTTTGGCGGCGCCATCCTGATCGACATGCATTCCATGCCGCGCGACGCGCTCGCGCATCTGCCGCGCCCGCGCCCGGATCTGGTCCTTGGGGATCGCAACGGTACCTCTGCCTCGCCCCGGATCGCGGCGGGGGTGGCGGATGCCGTCATGGCCGAGGGATTCCGCCTGCGCCGCAACTCGCCCTTCTCCGGCGCCTATATTGCCGCCGCCTATGGCCGGCCGCGCGAAAATGTGCATGTCGTGCAGCTTGAGCTTGACCGCTCGCTTTACATGGACGAACGGCGGATCCGCGAGCGCCCGGATTTCGAACAGTTCGCCGACCGGTTCGCGGGCGTTATCGCCCGGCTGGCGCGGCTGCGCCCCGATCTGGGCGAGCGGGCGATCGCGGCGGAGTGAGTGACGAAAGGAATTTGAATGCCCCCTGAAATTGCCGAGCTGCTGGACCAGAACATCGCGCTGATCGTTCTGGCGGTGGTGATCTTTCTTGCCGTTCGCAGCGCCGTCCGCATCGTGCCGCAATCGGAAAAATACGTGGTCGAGCGTTTTGGCCGGCTGCGCGCCGTGCTGGGGCCGGGGATCAATTTCATCGTGCCCTTCCTCGACCGGGTCGCGCACAAGATCTCTGTGCTGGAGCGGCAGTTGCCGACCTCGCGTCAGGATGCGATCACAGCCGACAACGTGCTGGTGCAGGTCGAAACCTCGGTCTTTTACCGCATCATCGAGCCGGAAAAGACCGTCTATCGCATCCGCGACGTGGATGCGGCGATCGCGACCACCGTCGCGGGTATCGTGCGTTCGGAAATCGGCACGATGGAGCTGGATCAGGTCCAGTCGAACCGCGCCCATCTGATCGAACGCATCCGCGATTCGCTGGCCAATGTCGTCGATGACTGGGGCATCGAGGTGACGCGGGCGGAAATCCTTGACGTCAATCTGGACGAGGCCACCCGCGCCGCCATGCTGCAGCAGCTGAACGCCGAGCGCGCACGCCGCGCGCAGGTGACCGAGGCCGAGGGCCGCAAGCGCGCGGTCGAACTGGCCGCTGACGGCGATCTTTACGCCGCCGAACAGCAGGCCAAGGCCAAGCGCGTGCTGGCCGATGCCGAGGCCTATGCCACCAATGCCATCGCCGTGGCCATCCGCGACGGCGGCATCGAGGCGGCGCAATATCAGGTCGCCATGCGTCAGGTCGAGGTCCTGACCGAGGTCGGCAAGGGGCAGGGCAAGCAGACCATCGTGCTGCCCGCCTCGGCCATCGAGGCCTTTGGCGACGCCTTCAAGCTGTTTCGGGGCGTGAAGGCGGGATGAGCGGCTGGATCTGGATCATTGCCGCGCTGGTTCTGGCGGCGCTGGAACTGGCGCTGCCCGGCTGGTTCTTTCTGGGCGCGGCCATCGCGGCGGCGCTGATGGGTCTTGCGCTTTTGCTGGGCCTGTGGACGGGCGGGCTGCCGATGGCGCTGGTCGTCGCGGCCTTGCTGACCGGGCTTGCATGGCTGGTTTTGCGGCGCGTCTTTGGCGCCAGTCGCGGCGAGGTGAAGATCTGGGACCGCGACATCAACGACAACTAGGTTTCATCGGCACCAAGCTGGCCCTGACCCATCGGGGCCGGCTGCTGACCTGTCTGCGCGACGATTTCGACTGGATTCCGTTTCCCGCGCATTGGGACCTGCCCGGCGGCGGGGCTGAACCCGGCGAGACGCCGCTGGACTGCGGCTTGCGCGAACTGGCCGAGGAATTCGGCCTGACGCTGGCCCCCGAGCGGCTGACCGGCCATGTCTTTCCCGGCTGGCACGATCCGACACGGCAATCGTGGCTGTTTACCGGAACGATCACGGCGGCCGAAATCGCCGCGATCCGCTTTGGCGACGAGGGGCAGGAATGGCGGATGATGCCGGTGCCTGAATTCATCGCCCATCCGCGCGCGGTGCCGCATTTCCGCGACCGCGTGCGGATGGTGCTGGACCTTCAGGCGCCAGCTTAGACGGGCTCAGACCCCGGCCAGATCCGCCTGAATCGCCAGCGCGGCGGCGCGGGGATCGGCGGCTTTCCAGATCGGGCGGCCGACGACGATATGGTCGGCGCCGTTGGCGATGGCGGTCGCCGGGGTCTCGATGCGTTTCTGGTCGCCCGCGTCGCTGCCCGCCGGACGCACGCCGGGGGTGACGATCAGCCGGCCTGCGGCCTCGGGCAGGGCGCGGATCAGCGCGGCCTCGCGCGGGCTGGCGATGACGCCATCGGCCCCGGCCTCCAGCGCGCGGGCGGCGCGGGTGGTGACGATCTCGGTCACGTCGCCCGGCACGATCAGCCCGGCATCCAGATCGGCCCGGTCCAGCGAGGTCAGGATGGTCACGGCAAGGATTTTCAGCCCCGATCCGGCCGCGCCCTGTTTGGCCGCGCGCACGACATGCGGGTCACCGTGCACGGTCAGGAAATCCAGATCATACTGGGCGATGCCCTTGACCGCCGCCTCGACCGTGGCGCCGATGTCAAAGAACTTCATGTCCAGAAAGATGCGCTTGCCATGTTCCTGTTTCAGCTCATTGGCCAGCGCAAGGCCGCCGCCGGTCAGCATGCCAAGACCGATCTTGTAGAAGCTGGTGGCGTCGCCGATCCTTTCGGCCAGTTCCAGCCCGGCCAGCGCGTTCGGCACATCCAGCGCCACGATCAGACGGTCGTTCATTTTTCCACCTCTGGACCTGAGACAAACGGCGCGCTTATATGCAGGAACCGGGTGTCTTGAAACCCCGTTTCTTCCTGCCCATCTGATACGACGGACCCGAACCGGGCCGCGCCGATAAGGGCGGTCCATTGCGGGGGCTGAGGAAAGGAATTTCATATGAATATGGAAAAATTCACGGAACGGTCGCGTGGCTTCGTGCAGGCGGCGCAGACCATCGCGATCCGCGAGGAAAACCAGCGCGTGATGCCCGAGCATCTGTTGAAGGCGCTGATGGATGACGAACAGGGATTTGCCAGCAACCTGATCAGCCGCGCCGGGGGCGATCCGGCCGCCGTGCGGCAGGCTGCCGATCAGGCCGTGGCCAAGCAGCCCAAGGTGTCGGGCGGGCAGGGTCAGGTCTATGTCGATCCCAGCATGGTCCGCGTGCTGGACGAGGCCGAAAAGCTGGCCAAGAAAGCCGGCGACAGTTTTGTGCCTGCCGAGCGTCTGCTGACCGCTCTGGCCGTGGCCAATACCAATGCGCGCGACGCGCTGACCGCCGGCGGCGTGACCGCGCAGGCGCTGAATGCGGCTATCAACGACATTCGCAAGGGCCGCACCGCCGACAGCGCCAGCGCCGAGGACAGTTATGAAGCGTTGCAGAAATACGCCCGCAACCTGACCGAGGCCGCCGCCGACGGCAAGATCGACCCGATCATCGGTCGGGATGAGGAAATCCGCCGCGCCATGCAGGTTCTGTCGCGCCGCACCAAGAACAACCCGGTGCTGATCGGGGAACCCGGCGTCGGCAAGACCGCCATCGCCGAGGGGCTGGCCCTGCGCATCATTGATGGCGACGTGCCCGAATCCCTGCGCAACAAGCAGCTTTGGGCGCTGGACATGGGCGCGCTGATCGCCGGCGCGAAATATCGCGGTGAGTTCGAGGAACGGCTGAAGGCGATTCTGAAGGAAATCGAGGATGCCGCCGGCGAGGTGATCCTGTTCATCGACGAGCTGCATGTCCTTGTCGGCGCCGGCAAGACCGATGGCGCCATGGATGCCGCGAACCTGATCAAGCCCGCGCTTGCCCGGGGTGAGCTGCATTGCGTCGGCGCCACCACGCTGGACGAATACCGCAAATATATCGAAAAGGACGCGGCCCTTGCCCGTCGCTTTCAGCCGGTGCTGGTC
>JAGPGI010000171.1 GCA_018056045.1 Paracoccus sp. (in: a-proteobacteria) | reverse complement strand
GTGCATCCAGTGCGTGCCTGCTGCGGCCTCAAAATCATAGGCACGCGTCTCTCTTGGCTGCAGCAGCGGCATCGGCATATCGGGAACGCCGTCCTGTGCGTTCGGCGGGATCTGTCCATGCCAATGAATGATCGTCGGCTCGGCCAGATCATTGGTCAGATCCAGCAAGAAACGCTGGCCGGGGTCCAGTGTCAGCCCGGGCGTTCCGTTGCCGTTGATCAGCCCGAAAACCGTGGCGGCGCGGCCATCGATGTCAAGCGTGCGCGTCGTTGCCTGCAATGCCAGCGCGGCTGGCTGCGCAAAGCCCGTGCGCGGGACGGCAAAAGCTGCGGCCATGGCAGCGGATGCGGTCAGAAAGCCGCGGCGATTCAGCGTGCATGTCATATGAGTAATCCATCAAACCCCGTGGGGCGAACAATGTTCGGCACCTTGAACAGGTGCGGCAAATCAGGTGTTCAGATGGATTTCGGAGGGCGGTATCCGGGGCCGACCAGACGGCCCTCACGTGTCACCGCTATAGAGTGCCATTTCAGCGAATGCTCGGTCTCAACAGGCGCAAGTTGCGCGGCAGCAAGCCAGGGCGTAGGTGTGCCGACACATACAATCGCACAGGCATCGGTCATATCGTGCCGAGAAGGCTCTCCCGAATAACCGTGCTCATGCCCGGCTGTGTCGCCGGGATGGCTGATCGAAGCGACAACTTGATCGGTCGGCAGTCCGGCTGGGCCAGCACTTTGCCCATGCTGCGTCGCGCCCGCCAACACGAGCAGGACAACAAGCAGAGAACATATCGCGCGGCACATCATGTGGTTGAGTTGGAACCGATGAAACTAGCTTGACAATAAGCAGGACAGGCTCTCGTTGCAATTCACGGTTTAATCAACAGAGGGTGTAGGTTTCTCCCTTCAGAGCCATTGACCGGCAGCCCTCCCCCGAGGTTCTGCCACCTTCCGCCTCCCCGCCGGTCTGACCGGCGATGTATGACTTGCCATGCGCGCGAGGCTGAGCCTCATGTGGGATGCAAGTCGGAGGCACTGGGCATGGTGAAGCGATTGAGGTTGAACGAGAAATCGGTGCGCGAGGCGGCACCGGAACCGGGCCGGGACTATCAGATCTTCGACAGTGAGGTGCGGGGATTTGCCATCTGCATCTACCGTTCCGGAAACCGGGCCTTCACGCTGGATTACCGACATGCCGGGCGGCAGCGGCGGATGACGCTGGGGCGCTGGCCGGAATGGTCGACGGCGGCAGCGCGGGAACGGGCGAAGGAATTGCGCCGCGACATCGATGCCGGGGGCGATCCGCTGGGCGCGAAGGAAGACGGGCGGGACGCGCCGCGCTTCAGGGATCTCATCGAGCATTATTCCGAGGTGCATCTCCCGAATCTGGCGAAGACCAATGCCTCGGATCAGCGGTCGATGCTGACCAAGCTGGTGGGGCCAGAGTGGAACAACAGGCTCGTCACCGAGATCACGCCCTATGACGTGGAAAAGCTCCTGAACCGAATCGCGGAGGGGCGCGCCCGCCCGCACAAGGCCAAGCCGAACAATCGTGCCCGAAAGCTGCAGGGGGCGAAGCCGACGCCGGTGCGTGCCAATCGTGTCGGCGAGGTGCTGCGCAAGATGTTCACCTATGCGCAGAGCTGGGGCTGGCGCGAGGATAATCCGGCTTCGGGCTTCCGCCGCCGCATCGAGAATCCGCGCGAGCGGTTTCTGTCGCAGGAGGAGATCCGGAAACTGGCATCGGCGCTGGACGCGGCCGAGGATCGCCGTGCGGCGGATATCATCCGGCTCTGCATGCTGACCGGGGCGCGGGTGGGCGAGGTCCGGCAGGCAAGGTTCGAGCATTTCAACCTCGAACATCTCAGCTGGTCGAAGCCCGCCAGCATGACCAAGCAGCGGAAGATCCACAGGCTGCCGATCTCGGACGAAGCGGCTGCCATCGTCCGCCAGCGCCAGCTGCTAGTGCCGCGCGGCTGCCCGTTCCTTTTTCCGGGCGATGTGCCGGGCCAGCCGGTCAAGGAAATCCGCCGCTTCTGGCACCAGATCCAGAAGCAGGTCGGGATCGAAGATGTCCGCATCCACGACCTGCGCCACACTTTTGCCTCGCTTCTGGTCAGCGGCGGTGCCTCGCTGGAAATGATCGGCAAGCTGCTGGGTCACAGCCAGACCCAGACGACGGCGCGCTATGCCCATCTGATGGATTCGCCGCTGCGGGCGGGTGTCGATGCTGTGGCCAGCGCCTTCCGGCCAAAGCCGGTGCTGGTGCATGAAGCCGAAGAACAGGCGCGCAGGAGCGCCTGATCGTTGCTGCGACCGCGCTGGGCGGCGTGATGAATGGATCACGATCACACACCGCTCTATGCATCCTCCTGCAGCGATTTCCAGATCGGCCCCAGCCTGCGCCGAATGGTGCTTTCGTCCGGCACCTCGCCATTGCGGGACTTTTCGGCAAACCACGCCTGCGCATCCGCGATCCATTCGGCCTGCGTCGCCGGAAGGCCGTGGAAATGAACGCGTCTGATCAGGGCGACATAGAGCCCCTCCCAGTCGTATCGTGACGGTGCACCGCCAGGATCGGTCCAGCGGTTCGCCATGCCATTCAGCAGTTCGAACTGATAGACCTCATCGGCCAGAACCATGAGATCGGCCAGTTCGACCTGAATGTGATCCGACGGGTCGGCGATCATAATCCAGCCTTCCTGCCCCGGTATGCGGATACGGCGGATGCTCCGAGAGGCCTGTCCATTTTCCCAGCGCCGGAACATGCTCAGGATATCGGCAACCGGCACGACGACCAGACCTGCCAGCACCTCGCCACCCTGCTCGATCGGTTCGATCGCGGCGACGATGTCCAGCTTGCCGGCAATCGCCCATCCCGCCAGATCGTAGGGGCTGCAATCCCAGCGGATCGTCACCTCCTGAACGGTGAAAAACGTGCGTTGCGGCAATGTCATGATGTCTGCTCTCCCTGCTCTCGACGCCCGGCAGTCCGTCCTTCGGACCACTGGCACCTGCCTTCATTGACCCCGCACCCGGAGACAGCTCCGCCATTCGCGGGTTTCCTTGAAACTCCGCGTTGATCGACCGCATCGGGCGTGATTGGGGGGATTTCTTCACCACCGGAGCGCGATTTGGCAAGAACATTTGGCTGTGGAAAACGAACTCTTTGTTCTTGACATGTTCCGGGGCCAGCAACGGCAGAAACTGTTAGCGGCAACCGGCAGAACCGGTTCTGCCGGTTGTGGTTTCGACGGCTTTCGACGGCGTTCAGACCCGGCGCCGAATCACTGTCCTTCGCCCTGAGTTACGCCAAACCCAGCAAAACATGGGGTGGCATAACCTCCGGCGAGGTTACGCCACCTTCCGCCTCCCCGCCGGTGCTTTCGATGTGATTGTTCTTCTCCCCGTCAGCGGCCCGGTCCGGGCGATGCGAGAAGGAGACAAGAGCATGACACAACCCATGAGTGCGGAACCGGTAATCGAGCCGCGCCTGCTGCGCGGCTGGATCAGCCGCTATGACCTGGCACAGGAACTGGGCCTGACGGTCGACACGCTGGGGCGTTGGGAGCGTCGGCGGAAAGGTCCGGCCTGCGTCCGCGCCGGTCGCAAGATTTTTTACCGGATGAGCGTGGTTCAGGACTGGCTGCAGTCACAGGAAATGCCGCGGGTCACCGAAACGAAACCCGGCAAGGCGCGGGGGCGGAAATGAACGTCATGTCCCCGATCCCCGATACCAGCGCCATCAGCGACGTCGATGCGTACTGCCCCGCGGACTGGCCCGCCCAGCGCCTCGCCGAGGCGCGCGGCATTGTCGCCGATTTCGTCCAGCACCCGGACAGCCTGATTATCCTCGCCTGTCGCGCCATCGCCGCGCATAGCCCTGACCCTCGGGAAGGACGCGAGGCGTTGGCACTGGCCGGTCTTCTGATCTGCGTGTCTAAACGCAAACCGAAAGGCGGTACCGCATGACCCGCCGCACACCTGAAGCCGATATCCAGCGCGCCATCGTACACACATTGCGGATCGTCCTGCCCCGCGATGCCATCATCCACCACTCGGCGAACGAGGTCGGGTCGGGCGGCAAGGCAGCCCGCCAGCGCCAAGCGATCCTGACCGGCATGGGCGTCTTTCCGGGCTTCGCCGATCTGATCGTCCTGACCGGTGGTCAGGTGCTGTTTCTGGAGGTCAAAAGCCCCTCCGGCCGTCTCAGCCCGGCGCAGAAGGCCTTTCGCGACATGGTGAAGGCCCAGGGCTTCGGTTGGGCGCTGGTCCGCTCGATCGAGGACGCGCTAGACGCGCTCGCGGATCACGGCATCACCACCCGCGTCCAGGCGCAGAACCCGCGCCGGAGGGCCTGCGCCAGCGCCAACGCCTCGACGTCCCGGAGGACCTGCGCATGAGCCATTTTGCGACCAACTGGGCGATCCTGCAGCGCGGGTTGAAGCCTGCCACCAAGATCGTGCTCTGGCATCTCTGCGACCGTCACAACCCCGATTTCGGTTGCTTCCCGACCCAGGCGCGGCTGGCAACCGATTGCGAGATCAGCCGCTCGGCCCTGAACGACCATCTCCGCAAGCTGGAACTGGCCGGTCTGATCCGTCGCTGCGCCAGCGTCGATCCGGTGACAAAACGCCAGCAGCCGACCCGCTACATTCTGGGGTTCGAGGACGGGTTCGACGATCCGAATTCGGACCCGTCTCCGGAATTCGGACATGGCGATTTCCCGGGTTTTTCGGGCGGTGATCCTGACGGCGAAACACGCCAGATGTCGCCCAATGCAGTGAACCTGTGTCCGGAAACTGGACACGGAGCCGTGTCCAGATTTCGGGCAAAGCCGTGTCCGGAAAATGGCGATTTCCGTGTCCGGAATCCGGACACTAACCCTGTAAGAGAACCATTAAGGGAACCAGTAAAGGAGGAGGAGGACGCGCGAGCGCGCGATGATCGATTTGAGGAGTTTTTCGGCAAGTTGCTCGACGCGCTGGGTTTCGACACCAATGCCGGCCTTCCGGGCTGGTGGCAGGGCTGGCCACCGAGAGAACACGTTCGACGCTGGATCACCGATCTCGGCCTGACAGAAGACCGGATCGTCGCGGTCGCCCGGGACAGCCGCAGCACCCACCCCAATCCGCCGGACGGACCGAGGGCGCTGGACCGGGCCATGGAACGGGCGGCAAGGAACGCCGGGGCCACGAAGCCCGCTGAGGGCGATAAGCGCCGCAAGCGCAGCGGCAAGCCTGCAGACGCGCCACGCGCCAGCATGGACGAGATCGCGGATTTCTACGCCGGGCTGGTGAACGGGGATGGCTACCTGCCCTCCAACGCCATCTCGAACACCGTCCGCAGTGCCATGCTGGAGCGCGGGCTGGTGACGGCCGAACGGCTGCGAGAGCGGGGCGTGGCATGAGCATCTATTCTCGCTTCCCGAACGGGAACACCAGCACCCGCCGCGCGCTGGGCGTCCAGCAGGTGCTGGAATGGGCCTTTCGCACCGAGAAGGCGCGGCTGGAGCTGCCGGAACCTCCCGACCCCGAACGCGACGAAGGTCTGGGCTTCGGCCTCGAATACGTGCTGATGCAGCGGGCCGCGCTGGGCTGTCGCATCGACGGGGGCCGCTACAAGCCGGACAGCTCCGCCCACGAGGATGCCGAGGTCATCGCCGCCTGCGTCGCGGGCCTACCGACGTCGCTGGGCGGCACTCGCATGGCGATCCGCATCGCGGAACTGACCCGGGCTGGGATGACACCCGACTGGATGCCCGGCGCTGTGCCGCGCTGCGTGCCGGTCGAGATGAAGCGCAACCAGCATGGCGAACGCTCGATCACCATCCCGGTCGGCACAACGCGTGTGCTCTCGCGCGGCAAATGGCGGACGGTGGAACTGCGGGCCTGCCCGGTCACCTGGTCACCGCATCCCGACCAGATCGCCGCCGCGCATCGGCACTACGAGCACTGGTGGCTGGCGCTGGACTGGGTGCGGCAGGGTCTGCGCGACGGCGGCATGCTGCGAAGCATCGACGTCACCGATGCCATGCCGAAACGGCAACCGTGGGCGCGCCCGACGGGCCACGAACAGATCAGCAACAAAACAGTTTGACATTCGTGCCCGGGTTGACTCATAACCCAAGCATCGAAGACGAGCGCCCGGAGAACAGACCTTCTCAGGCGCTCTTCCGGTCAGATCCTCCAGCCCTACCCCTGTGCCATGGTTCCTCCCCGGCGCTGTCCGTATTCGGGGGGGCGCAGCGCGGAAGATTGCCAGCGTCAGGCG
>JAGPGI010000170.1 GCA_018056045.1 Paracoccus sp. (in: a-proteobacteria) | reverse complement strand
CGGCAGGATCAGCTCACCCAGACCCGAACGCGGGCCCGATCCCAGCAGGCGCATGTCATTGGCGATCTTGAACAGCGAGCCCGCGACCGTCTTCAGCGCGCCCGAGAAGAACACCATCGCGTCATGCGCGGCCAGCGCCTCGAACTTGTTCGGCGCGGTGACGAAAGGCAGGCCGGTGATCTTGGCGATCTCGGCGGCGATCGCCGTGTCCCAGCCCTTTTTCGTGTTCAGCCCGGTGCCGACGGCGGTGCCGCCCTGCGCCAGTTCATAGATGTCGCCAAGCGCGAGGTTCACACGCTCGATGCCCTTTTCGACCTGATGGGCATAGCCGCCGAATTCCTGACCAAGGGTCAGGGGCGTTGCATCCTGCGTATGGGTGCGGCCGATCTTGATGATGTCCTTGAACTCGACCGACTTGGCCAGCAGCGCCTTGTGCAGCTTTTCCAGACCCGGGATCAGCACGTCGCGCGCCTGCATGGCGATGGCGACATGCATCGCGGTCGGGAACGTGTCGTTCGAGGACTGGCCCATGTTCACATGGTCGTTCGGATGCACGGGCTTTTTCGACCCCATCTGGCCGCCCATGATCTCGATGGCGCGGTTCGAAACCACCTCATTGGCGTTCATGTTCGACTGCGTGCCCGAGCCGGTCTGCCAGACGACCAGCGGGAAGTTGTCGTCGAACTTGCCCGCAACCACCTCGGATGCCGCCTGCACCATGGCCTTGCCAAGCGCGGGGTCCAGATTGCCGGTCGCCATGTTCACCTGCGCCGCCGCCTGCTTGATCACGCCAAGCGCGCGGACGATGGCCACGGGCTGCTTTTCCCAGCCGATGGGGAAGTTGATGATCGAACGCTGGGTCTGCGCGCCCCAGTACTTGTCGGCGGGAACCTCAAGCGGGCCAAAGCTGTCGGTCTCGGTGCGGGTCTTGGTCATGTGAAATATCCCTCACGGTTTCGCGGCGGTTTTAGCCGCGACGCGGTGGATTCGCAATTAGTATACGAATGTATGCAGTTAGCGCTCACGGCCAAAGGACTGAAATGGCGGGGCGCGGAACGAAAAAAGCGGCCCGGCGCATCTGCGTCGGAACCGCCTTATGGCATGCTGCGGGGGAAGAGGTCGGGACGACCTATTTGCGCCACTTGTCCAGACTGACAACCTCGGCCCCGGTCTTGGGGCCGTCCTGGCCGGGTTCGTCCACAAGGTCGATGTCGCTTTCGTCCTCGTCCTCGTCTTCGTCCTCGTCGTCATCCTCGTCGTGGTTTTCAAAACGCAGGCCGAATTCCACCGAAGGATCGACAAAGGTGCGCAGCGCGTCGAAGGGGACGTAAAGCGGCTCGGGCGAATTGCCGAAATTCAGCGTGATGCGGAAACCCTCGGGCGTGACCTCGAGATTCTCGAACCAGTGCTGAATGACGATGGTCATTTCCTCGGGATAGCGCTCGCGCAGCCAATCGGCCATTTCGACGTCCGAATCACGGGTGTCGAAGGTGATGAAGAAATGATGGTCGCCCGGCAGGCCCTCAGTGGCGACGGCTTGCAGCACATCCGCAATCAGGCGCTGCATGGCGCGGTGCATCATCCCGCCATAATCTATTCCGCGTGCCATGAAATCCTCCGTCGTCATGCGCGCAAGCATAAGGAAATGATTGGGGTTGAAAAGCCCTTGCCGAACCAGTCCTGCTTACGCTTGAACACAAAAAGGCGCCCGTGGGCGCCGGATCATTTCAGTAGGGAAATGGCGCGGTTGACGGGGCTCGAACCCGCGACCCCCGGCGTGACAGGCCGGTACTCTAACCAACTGAGCTACAACCGCGCATCGTTTCCGGCGATATTCATGTTTTGGCGCGGTTGACGGGGCTCGAACCCGCGACCCCCGGCGTGACAGGCCGGTACTCTAACCAACTGAGCTACAACCGCGCAAACCATGTTCCCCAGATCGCCGTCCGGGGTGCGAGGGGGTTTACGCATGGGGGACGGGGCCGTCAAGACCGATAATTTGGAAAAAATGCGGGGCGCCCCGAAAGGGACGCCCCCGACCGTGACAAGCGCCGTAGGCAGCCTTTACTTGCGCACGGTCTTTTCGTCGAAATCGGGCAGCGCCTCGAGTTCTTCCTTGGTGTAGTTGGTGGCGAAAAACGTCTCGTCGCCGATGGTCAGCAGGTGGATCGCCCCCGGCCCCAGCAGCACCTTTTTCGCGCCGATGCCCAGAAATCCTCCGATATCAGCGACATAGCCGACGACATGTTCGCCCGAATCATCCAGGACGATGTCATTGACCTTGGCGATGTTCTGCCATTCACCCGGACGCTTCTCGAGCGCGGGATCGACCCAGACCGTGCTCGAGGGCTGGTTGGTGGTCCAGATATTGCGGCTGGTCACCCAACTGCTCAGGATCCCCGGCTCGGCCTCGGAAATGGCCGGAGGGTTCACGTCGGGAGCGATCACCGCCGGCGGCGCGGCTGCATCCGCCGCGACTTCGTCGGCCGTTGCGTCCCCGGTCGTCGCATCCTCTGCCGTGCCATCCGCCGGCATCTCATCAGTCACCGCATCCGCCGCGACACTGGCCGAGGCAGCGGCCTGCTCGGCAGCCTCGGCGGCGACCTCGGCAGCCTCAACCGCAGCCCCTTCGGGCGCGGCGCCCGTCGTGGCGCCCGCGTCGGTAACCCCCTGGGCCGCCCGCACCGCCGCATCATCCGCGCGGGCGGCGGCATCGGCCGCCGCATCGGCGGCGCTTTCAGCGGCGGCGGCGGCATCCTCCACGGCTTTCTTGGCGGCAAGCTCGGCCGCCTCGGCCGCCTGATCCGCAGCTTTGACCGCCTCTTGCACATGCGGGTCGGTGGCAGCGATCGGCGCGGTTTGCGAGGGGGCCTCGGCAAGCGCGACACCCGCAAGGGCAAGCGTCGCAGCGGCAATCACAAGAGATTTCATCAAACGGTCCTTTCAGGCGGTCGTGGTCTTGATCACGGCCCCATAGGCGTGCCGCCGGGGCCAAAGGTCAAACGTCGCCGGCCACCGCATCGTTCCCGGTGAAATGCTCACGCAGTCATCACATGCACAGAACTGTGGCACAGAACCGTGACATTACGGTCAGCCGCCCTCGCGCTGACTGCGGTGCGGATGGCTGATGCGGCCGCCGCAGACCGGGGCCGGCACCGCAGTCGTGCCCGGACCCGAGGTCGGCACGCCGCGCAGAACCCGCACCGCCAGCCAGCCAAAGGCCTGCGCCTCCAGCATGTCGCCATCCAGCCCGGCCTCTTCGACCGGCGCGACGCGGGCACCCAGCCGCGCTCGCAGCGCGGCCATCAGCGCCGCATTGTGCCGCCCGCCGCCACAGACCAGCACCAGTTCCGGCAGGCGCGGCAGCAGGGCGAGCCCCGCCGCCACCGCCGCCGCCGCCGCATGGGTCAGCGTCGCCGCCGCATCGGCATCCGACAAGGCATCCACCCCCGCCACAAGATCGGGGAACGCGTCGCGGTCCAGAGATTTCGGCAGCGGGCGGGCGAAATGCGGATGGGTCAGGAAAT
The DNA here is from genome assembly GCA_018056045.1 of Paracoccus sp. (in: a-proteobacteria). Lineage (GTDB taxonomy): Bacteria > Pseudomonadota > Alphaproteobacteria > Rhodobacterales > Rhodobacteraceae > Paracoccus. The sequence continues at coordinate 2,753 of JAGPGI010000170.1, read as the reverse complement.
CTGCGATCACCCGCTCATCGGGTTGACCCGAGGCGGCCAGCCGGCCGCCCTCGTCACGCGCCGCCTGCCGGCGCGCGCGCATCAGGTCGTTCACCGGTGCATTCGCCGGGCCGGTATCGAAGGCGATGCAGGCGCCCGGTGCCTCGGGTGCGGCGGCGGACGGATCGACCCATGTCAGGTTGCCGACGCCGCCAAGGTTCAGGAAGGCCACCGGCGCGCGCGGCAAAAGCCCCTGCCCCATCGCCCATTCGGCGCAGGCCCAATGGAAAAACGGCGCAAGCGGCGCGCCCTCGCCGCCCTGGCGCACGTCCTCGCTGCGGAAATCCCAGACCACCGGGCGGCCGAGCCGCCGCGAAAGCGCCGCGCCGTCACCCGCCTGATGGGTGCCCCGCCCGCCCGGATCATGGGCCAGCGTCTGGCCGTGATAGCCGACCAGCTCGGCCTCGGGGAAACCCTCGGCCAGCGCGGCATGGGCGGCGACCGAGAGATCGGCCGCGTCGGCGACATCCGGGCCGTCCGGCCATTGCCCAAGCGCCGCGTGCAGCAGGGCGGATTCGTTTCCGGAATAGGCGCGATAGGCGCTGCGTCCGAATGCGCCGATGCGGGTGCCGTCGGTCTCGATGATCGCGGCGTCGACCCCGTCCAGCGATGTGCCCGACATCATGCCAAGTGCGCGCAGCATTCCCTGTCTCATGGCTTTCCCTTTGCCCTTTCCCCCGGTATATCCGCGCCATTCGAAAGGAACAGCCCATGACCTACCGTGCCAAATCCGAATTCCTCCATGTCATGACGGAGCGCGGCTATCTGGCGGACTGCACCGATCTGCAGGCGCTGGATGACGCCCTGATCAACGGTCCGGTCACGGCTTATATCGGCTATGACGCGACGGCGGCCAGCCTGCATGTCGGGCACCTGCTGAACATCATGATGCTGCGCTGGTTTCAAAAGACCGGCAACCGCCCGATCACGCTGATGGGCGGCGGCACCACCAAGGTGGGCGACCCCAGCTTCCGCAGCGAGGAACGCCCGCTGCTGACCCCGGACGCCATTCAGGCGAATATCGACGGCATGCAGCAGGTCTTTGCCCGCTATCTGGATTACGGCGATGGCCGGGCATTGATGCTGAACAATGCCGAATGGCTGGACAGCCTGAACTATCTGGATTTCCTGCGCGATATCGGCCGGCATTTCAGCGTCAACCGGATGCTCAGCTTTGAATCGGTCAAGTCGCGTCTGGATCGCGAACAGTCGCTGAGCTTTCTTGAATTCAACTACATGATCCTGCAGGCCTATGACTTTCTGGAGCTGTACCGGCGTTACGACTGCCGGCTGCAGATGGGCGGCAGTGACCAGTGGGGCAATATCGTCAACGGTATCGACCTGACCCGCCGCGTGCTGGATGGCGGCATCTGGGGCCTGACCTCGCCGCTGCTGACCACCTCGGACGGGCGCAAGATGGGCAAGTCGCAGGGCGGCGCCGTCTGGCTGAATGGCGCAATGCTCTCGCCCTATGAGTTCTGGCAGTTCTGGCGCAATACCACCGATGCCGATGTGGGCCGGTTCCTCAAGCTTTATACCGAGCTGCCGGTGTCCGAATGCGACCGCCTTGGCGCGCTGGCCGGCTCCGAGATCAACACCGCCAAGATCATCCTTGCCAATGAGGTGACGACGCTTCTGCACGGGGCCGAGGCGGCCGGATCGGCCGAAGCCACCGCGCGCGAGGTCTTTGAACAAGGCGGCGCTGGTGGCGATCTTGAGATCGCGCTGATCGGCGCCGATGCGCTGCCGCTGGCGGTGGTGCAACTGCTGACCCAGACAGGCATCACCGCATCGGGCAAGGAGGCCAAGCGCCTGATCGCCGAGGGCGGGCTGCGGCTGAACAACGAGCCGGTCAGCGACCCGCAGACGCCTGTGGATGCGGCGCTGATCGGGGACGGGCTCAAGGTCTCGGTCGGCAAGAAAAAGCACCGCATGGTGCGCTTGGGATGAACCGCCTGGTCGCCATCCTGATTGGCGCACTGGCAATTATTGGCGGCGTCCGGGCTCAGACAGCCCCGGACGCCCCTAGCCCCCGAGAAAGCGCCATCGAGGCGCTTCAGGATCTTGTCGCGATCGCCGAATATGATCGGGTCGCAGAGCTGCTTGCGCATGATCCCGGGCTTGCGACCGCGCGCGGGAAATTCGGCTTTTCGGCGATGAATGTGCAGGACATGCATTTCGATCCACGCATCTTTGCCTTGCTGCTGAAAAACGGTGCCAATGTGAATGACGCGAATAACGAAGGCATCACCCTGCTGCATATTCTGGCCGAGCCGGAATATGCGCCGCTGCTGCTCGAGCACGGCGCCGATCTGGAGGCGCGTGACGTCCTTGGTCGCACCCCATTGCTGGTCCAGATGGAAGAGCCTGAAAGCTATGACAGGGTAGCGGCCCTGCTTGCCGCTGGCGCAGATCCGAATGTGCGCGGAGCACGCGGACAGACACCCCTGTCACTGGCAGCCGAGGCCGACGCCAGTGTAGATCTGATCAAGCTCCTGCACGATCACGGGGCACATCTGGAATAGCATCCCGGCATTCCGCCTCAGCTACGGCCCACGCGCTGTGCTGCCGTCATCACCCGGTCCAGCGATTGCAGGAAATACGACCTGTCCGCCTTGGAAAATGCCGCGCCGCCGCCCTGCATGAACGGATTCGACGCACGCAGATCCTGCATCAGGTCGCGCGTCGCCAGCCGCGGGCCGATATTGGACTGG
>JAGPGI010000169.1 GCA_018056045.1 Paracoccus sp. (in: a-proteobacteria) | reverse complement strand
GGGGATACCCTGCGCATGCATCAGGCAAATGGGCGCGCCGGCATCCGCGACGACGCCCGCAAGCGCCGGGTCGAAATCAAGGCCCGAGACGTCATTGACCATCCCCGCCCCCGCCGCCAGCGCCGCCAGCGCCACATCCGCCTTGCGCGTATCGACCGATATCGCCGCCAGCCCCCGCGCCGCCGCGATCACCGGGGCAATGCGGGCGATCTCGTCGGCGGCCGGGACATCCAGCGCGCCGGGGCGGGTCGATTCCCCGCCGATATCCAGAATATCCGCGCCCTCACCTGCCAGAAGCCGGGCCTGAGCCGCCCCCTCATAGCGGCCTCCGTCCGAGAAACTGTCGGGGGTGGCGTTCACGATGCCCATGATGCGCGGCTGATCCATGCCAAGCCCCAGCAAAGGGGCGCGCGGCGCGGTCAGCGCCGCCAGAACCTCATCGGGGGCATGATCGACGATGCGCGCGGGCTCGTTGCGGCGCAGCAGCTCGAACTGCGAAAAGCGCAGCCAGCCGCCAGCCAGTTGCCAGCGCCCGGTTTCGCAGGGGATGGGGCGAAAATACTCGGTCATGGCTTGGGTCTTTAGGCCCTCGCGCGGCCAAATCAAGGCCGCGCGTCAAAGACGGCGGGTCGGCACCGCGAAATCGGCAGGCGTGGCTGGCATCGCAGCCCCCTTGGGCAGCGCCCAGTCAAGCTGGCTCGCGCCCAGCCGCTCGGCCAGCCACAGCGCCAGAGCATGCGGCTCGGGCGGCAGGCCGGCCACATCGCGGACCATGCGCGCGGGCGCCCAGACCACGGCGCGGCCCTCGGCAGCGGCCCAGTCCAGTTCGGTGCGGCTGTCGGCCACGGTCAGGCCCAGATGCCCCGCAAGCGCCCATGCCGCCTGATCCAGCGCCAGCAGCTCGACCTCGCGCGCGTTGCCCCCTTGGGGCAGGGGCAGGCCGGGCGCATCCGGGACCAGCGCCACCGCGCCCTCGGGCAGGGTCAGGTCGGTGCCGTGAAAGATCACCCGGATCGGTGCGGCGACATGCTCGGCCTGAACGCGGGCCTGCCGGCGCACCAGCGTCACCCCCAGCGCGCCGGGAATGCGGTCCAGCTTTTCCACCGTCACCGCGACCTGCGCCGCGCGCGGATGGATCAGGATCTGCGCCGCGATCTTTTCTGCCAGAGTCTCCAGAAGGTCATAGCGGCGATCCGCCAGCCCCGAGGCCACCGCCCCGGTCAGGATGTCATAGCTGAGGATGCGGTCCACCTCGTCATTGACGCCGACGACGTGGCTGGCCAGTTCGACCTCGATGTCAAAGCGCAGCCGCTGCGGGTGGCCCCGTTCGGTCTGAAAGGCGCCGATCTCGGCGGTGACGACATAGTCGCGCAGGTGAATGCGGTCAGGCTGGTCCATGCGCCCCTGTCTCATGCCAAAGGCCCCGCCGCAAGGGACGGGGCCGCTGAATGGTCGGTAGATTTGCGTCGGCAGCGCTGCATCGGTGACGCGCGCCTGCGCGCGGCCTCAGTTCACCGCCAGACGGCGATCCGAGCGATAGAAGATATGCGAGCCTATGCGGGTCGTGCGCTCGAACCGGCGCGACCACGACGGCTTGACGCGGCCGGTATGGAAGTAGGTCGCGCCATTGGTCAGCGTGCGCGGCTGACCCGAGAGGGCCGCCATGGCGACTTTTTGAACCCGGGCAAAGGTGCCCTTTTCGCGGATGCGGGCGTTCTTGTTATAGGTGAACTGGCCGCGCTGGTTCACGACGCCGCAGACGGTTTTCGGGAAGCGCGGGTGATCGACACGGTTCAGGATCACCTCGGCCACGGCACGCTGGCCTTGCGAGCCTTCGCCGCGGGCTTCGAAATACAAGGCCTCGGCGAGGCATTGCAGATCGCGCTGGCTGATCTGCGTCTCGACGCGGGCTTGCTTGGATTTGGTTTCATGAGCGGCCTTGCCCAGGCCATTGGCCAGTGCCGGGGACGCCACGACAGACGACAGCGCGACTGCAACACACACGGAAACGCGCGCCAGCCATGACATTTTGATAGACATGTTGGTCCTGTTTTCGGTCCGGCCCGATCGGTATTCTCGGGTCGCGGTCAGTTTCGTCGGTGGCCCGTCTTGGGCCTGATCAGTCGTTAGAAGCCCGAAACAGCCCGTCCCGATCCAGCCCACATAATCGCGAGCCGGCCAATTCATGTGTTTTCAGAAGAGTTTGGCGGAAACCTGCCGACACGATTTTGGTTAACGGGCAAAAACCGGCCAAAAGCGGCCGGTCTTAAGACCTCGTCCCGGGGTCGATTTTGCCCTCATCCCGCGCCATGAGAATCGATTCCTGCGCCGCCGCGAGCCGCGCCACCGGCACCCGGAACGGAGAGCACGAGACATAGTTCACCCCCGCCCTGAGACAGAAGGCGATGGATTCGGGGTTGCCGCCATGCTCGCCGCAGATCGAGATGGTGATGCCGGGTTTATGCGCGCGGGCGCGGTCGGCGCCGATGGCGACCAGTTCGCCCACCCCCTCGCGGTCAAGGATGTGGAACGGGTCCTCGGAATAGACGCCCTGATTGACATAGGTGCCCATGAAACGGCCGGCATCGTCGCGCGACAGGCCATAGGTCATCTGCGTCAGGTCGTTCGTGCCAAAGGACATGAAGGCCGCGTGTTCGGCGATGTCGCCGGCGCGCAGAGCGGCGCGAGGGGTCTCGACCATGACGCCAAGACGATAGGTGAAATCCTTGCGGGTGCGGTTGCGCACCGCCGCCGCCACCGCGTCGATGCGGGTCTTGACCAGCTCGACCTCGCGCCGGGCACTGACCAGCGGGATCATGATCTCGGGCACCACCGGGTCGCCGTTATGGCTGGCATCGATGGTGGCCTCGAAAATGGCGCGGGCCTGCATGTCGTAAATCTCGGGCACGGTGATGCCCAGCCGCACCCCGCGCATGCCCAGCATCGGGTTGAATTCCGACAGCGCATCGACCCGGCGGGTGACGTCCGAGAGCGGCAGGTCCAGCGATTCCGCCAGCTCGCGCATCCCCTCGCGATCATGGGGCAGGAACTCGTGCAGAGGCGGGTCGAACAGGCGGATGGTGACCGGCAGCCCGGCCATGATCTCGAACAGCTTGGTAAAGTCGCTGCGCTGCATGGGCAGCAGGCGTTCGAGCGACAGGCGGCGATCCTCGGGCTGGGTGGCGAAGATCATCTCGCGCATGGCGGGCAGGCGTTCTTCGTCAAAGAACATGTGCTCGGTGCGGCACAGGCCGATGCCTTGCGCGTTGAACATGCGGGCGGTGCGGGCATCCTCGGGGGTGTCGGCATTGGCGCGCACGGTGATGCGGCATTCGCGGTCGGCCCATTCCAGCAATTGTGCGAAGCTGTCATCCAGCGCCGGTTCCAGCATCTCGGCGGCGCCGGCCAGCACCTCGCCCGAGGTGCCGTCGATGGTGATTTCCTCGCCCTCGAGGAAGGTGCGGCCGCGCGCCTGCAGGGTGCGGGCGCGGCTGTCGATGGTGATTTCGCTGGCGCCGACGATGCAGGGCAGGCCCATGCCGCGCGCGATCACCGCCGCATGGCTGGTCATGCCGCCCCGTTCGGTCAGGACCGCGACCGAGGCATGCATGCCGCGGATATCCTCGGGGACGGTTTCGCGGCGGACAAGGACGCAGCGCTCGCCCCGCGCCTCGGCGTCCTGAGCGGCGGCGGCGTTGAAGACGATGCGACCGGTGGCGGCGCCGGGGCTGGCATTGATGCCGCGCGCGATGACGTCGCGGGGCGCGCGCGGATCGACCTGATGGTGCAGAAGGTCGGACAGCGCGCGGGGTTCGACCCGCATCACCGCCTCTTGCGGGGGGATGACGCCGTCGCGCGCCAGGGCCACGGCGATGCGCACGCTGGCGCGCGAGCTGCGCTGCACCCGAACCGCGTCGATGATCGAGACGCGGCCATCCGAGACCACGAATTCGATCTGCATTTCCTCGCGCAGGCGTTCGCGCGCCGCGATGCCAAAACGGACCAGATCGGCAAAGACCTGCGGCGCGGCCTCTTCCAGCGAAGGGCCGCGCGGGTCGCGGGTCAGGTAAAGCGTTTCGGCCCCCTCGCCACGCGCGGTGCCCTGGCTTTGGCCACGAAAGCGTCCGGTGATCCGCGGCGTGCCGGTGACGCCATCAACGAACTGGATCGTGCCCGAGCCGGTGACGCCCGGCCCGATGGCCAGCGCCATGTCCTGAACGACCAGCCCCAAGGGCGCGCTGTCCGGCGCCCCCTTGGCCTGGCGCAGCAGCCGCGCGGTCGGACCGTCCCATGCCCGCGCCATGGAGCGCAGCACCTCGGCCAGCTGGCGGGCGGGGTCCTGGGGGAATTCCTCGTCGGTTTCGTCCTCATAGGCGCGCAGTGCGGCATCCAGCCCCGCATCGCTGTCCGAGAACATGTCGGGGTCCAGCCGCGCGACATGGATCGCATAGGACTGCACAAAGCCCAGATAGAGCGCGTCGGCGGCGGGTTTGCCCCGGGTTTCCGACAGCCGGGCGTGGCAGGCGGCGTTGATGCCCACGTTCAGCACCGTGCCCGGCCCGCCCCATGCCGGGTTCTGCGCCGAGGGCCGGACGCTGACCAGCCCGTCGGCGCGTTCAATGATCGCCGCCAGCCGGGCGCGGTCGGGCGTGCCGCCCATGGCGATGGCACGCACCGCATCGGCCGAGATGGCAAAGCTGGTCGGCACCGGCAGATCCATGCGGATCAGGCGCTGCAGGCATTTCGCCCGCCAGCCATGCAGCGCGGTGCGCACCCCCGCCGAGGGAGTGATTTCTACGATGGCTTCGGGGTTGATCAATGCGGTCATGTTGCCGTCACATTAGGCATGCGCGGCGCTTTGCTGCAAGTGCGAAGAAACGGGCCCGCGGCACGGCCGATCCGGGGGCTTTGCGCCCCCGGACCCCCGCAGGATATTTGCACATGAAAGAGGGGGTCAGCCCTCGATCCGGGTGAAATCTGCGATCTGGCGGCCGGCCTCGCGGATGCGCGAGAGCAGGTTGAGGCGGTTGCGCCGGATGATCTGGTTGTCGGTATTGACCTGCACCGCCTCGAAGAAGGCGTCGATGGGGGCGCGAAGGGCCGCGATGGCGGTCATGGCGGCGGGGAAATCCTCGGCTGCCATGGCCTTGCGGATCGCGGGGTCTGCGGTGTCGAGCGCCTTGAAGAGGGCGCGTTCGGCATCGGTTTCGGCGAATTTCTCGTCGGCGCCAAAGCTGTATTCGACGCCGTCCTTTTCCTCGGCCTGCGCGAGGATGTTGCCGGCGCGTTTCAGGCCCTGGGTCAGGTTCTGGCCGTCCTCGGTCTTGAGCATGTCGTTCAGCGCGGTGGCGCGGTTCACCACCTGCACGAGGTCGTCATTGCCGGGCTGGGCCAGCACGGCATCGATGATGTCGTGGCGGATGCCCTGGTCGCGGAGATAGACCTTCAGGCGGTCGTGGAGGAAGGCGAGGAGGTCGGTTACTAGCTTTTCGAGACGTCCGTCGGGCGTTATTATCCTTTCGTCACCCAACTCGATGTCAGTTGTCAAATCCTCAAACCAAACCTCGGCAGCATCTGTGACGCGATTACCTCGCAGCGCTGCTAGAAAATCCGGAAAGCCAATATTGAATACAGGGGGCTCGTCCTCTTCGGGGTGGACATAACAAACTCCCACCCAATTCTTTGCTTCAGCCGTCAGGCCGATTGGCAAAACGTAAATCATCCGTGCCAATTCTGGCGTATACCAGACGCCAGCGGCGGCCTGCTCAATCAATTTTCTCAGTGAACTGCGTGCCTCATTCCCCAGCACCAACCGAATAACCCCCAACGCCGCCCGGCGCAGCGCAAAGGGGTCCTTTGACCCCGTGGGCTTTTCATCAATCGCCCAGAACCCCGCCAGCGTGTCGATCTTGTCGGCCAGCGCCACGGCCACGGAAACCGGCGCGGTCGGCACCTCATCTGACGGACCCAGCGGCGAATAGTGGTCACGGGCGGCGTCGGCCACCGCCTCGGGCTGGCCAGCCTCTAGCGCGTAATAGCGGCCCATCGTGCCTTGCAGTTCGGGGAACTCACCCACCATTGACGAACGCAGGTCGAGTTTCGCGAGCATCGCGGCCTCCTCGGCCTGATCCGGGTCGGCGCCGACCAAGGGCCCGATCTCGCGGGCCAGCGCGGCGATGCGGGCGATGCGGTCGGCCTGGCTGCCGAGCTTGCTTTGGAAGGTCACGGATTTCAGGCCCTCGGCCCAATCCTGCATGCCCGTTTTCGCCTCGCGCAGGTCGTTTTCCCAGAAGAAGGCCGCGTCCGACAGGCGCGCGGCCAGCACGCGCTGGT
>JAGPGI010000168.1 GCA_018056045.1 Paracoccus sp. (in: a-proteobacteria) | reverse complement strand
GTATAATGGCCCAAGCCCTTGGGGGAAAGCGCATTCGCGCGTGCCCGCGATTTGGGCAGCGCGCCGGGTTTTCGGGCAAGGGTCGCATCGCGGGTGTTTTGGCGGCCCCATAGCTTGCGGGCAGCGCCGCATCCTGCCGATGTTGCGGGCAATGAGGACCCAGATGCTGCACCAGACCATTCCCGCCGAACTGCCCCGCGCCCATGGCCGCATCCGCGCCGAATTCGCCCTGACGGGTGGCGCGACGCGGCGGCGGCGGCTGTTCCAGTCCGGCAGCGCCAAGGCGATGCTGCCGCCCGCGCCGGGCTGCGAGATGGTGCTTTTGAACACCTCGGGCGGGCTGACCGGCGGCGACCGGATGGAGATCGACGTCGAACAAGAGCCCGGAACGACGCTACTGGTGACGACCCAGACCGCCGAGCGCGCCTATCGTTCGACCAGCGGGCAGGCACGAGTCTCGGCGCGATTTCAGGTCGGCGCGGGCGGGCATCTGGACCTGCTACCGCAGGAAACCATCCTGTTTGACCGCGCCGCACTGCATCGCGAACAGGACATCGCGCTGGAGGGCGACGCCACCTGCCTTTGGGTCGAGACGCTGATCCTGGGCCGCGCCGCCATGGGCGAGGTGCTGACCCGGCTGGATCTGCGCGACCGCCGCCGCATCACCCGCGACGGGCGGCCGGTCTTTGTCGAGAACCTGCGTCTGGACGACGCCGCATTGGCGGGCCGCGACAGCCCGGCCATGCTGGCTGGCTGCCGGGCGCTGGCCACGCTGGTCATGGTCGCACCCGACGCCGCCGACCGGCTGGCGCCCGCCCGTGCGGCGCTGGGAAAGCTGGGCGCGGCAAGCGCCTTTGACGGCAAGCTGGTGGCGCGGCTGATGGCGGATGACGGCTGGCAGCTGCGGCAGGCGCTGCTGCGGCTGATCGGGGCGATCCGCCCCGGCCCCCTGCCCCGCGTCTGGCAGATATAAAGGAATGAGGATGCAATGAACCTGAGCCCGCGTGAAAAGGACAAGCTGCTGATCAGCGTCGCCGCCATGGTGGCCCGCGCCCGGCTGGCGCGCGGCGTCAGGCTGAACCACCCCGAGGCCATCGCGCTGATCTCGGATTTCGTGGTCGAGGGCGCGCGCGACGGCCGCAGCGTCGCCGAGCTGATGGAGGCCGGCGCCCATGTCATCACCCGCGAGCAATGCATGTCCGGCATCCCCGAGATGATCCATGCCGTGCAGGTCGAGGCCACGTTTCCCGACGGCACCAAGCTGGTGACCGTCCACGACCCCATCCGCTGAAAGGACCCCCGATGATACGCCTGATCCCGCTGTTGCTGATGCCCGGTGCCGCGCTGGCCCATTCCGGCCATGATATCGCGCCGACGCCGCAGGGACTGCACCACGCCATGGGTGATGCCGGCCATCTGGGCGTCATCCTTGGCGCTGCGTCGGTTGCGCTGATCGTGCTGACCGTGGTGGTCGCGATCCGCCACCGGCGCCGGACCAAGACCCGGACCCGCGCATGATCCCCGGCGAGATCATTCCGGCGGCGGGCGACATCACCCTGAATGCCGATTGCCCGGCGATCACGCTGATGGTCGCAAATACCGGCGATCGCCCGGTTCAGGTCGGCAGCCATTACCACTTCGCCGAGACCAATCCGGGGCTGGATTTCGACCGGCAGGCGGCGCGGGGCATGCGTCTGGACATCGCCTCGGGCACCGCCATCCGCTTTGAGCCGGGCCAGCGGCGCGAGGTGCGGCTGATCCCCTATCAGGGGGCGCGAAAAGTCTTTGGCTTCAATGGCCACATCATGGGAGCATTGGACCGGCCGGAGCCCTCCGGCGCAACAGGAGATCAACCATGTGCAATGCCTGCCTGATCGAAAGCGTCAAGTCATCCATGCTGAGCCGCCGCCAGCTGTTCGCGGGGGCCGCCGCCTCGGGCGCGGCAGCCATCACCATGGGGGCGCTGAGCGCGCAGCCCGCGCTGGCGCAGGCGCAAGGCAAGGTCATCGACCTGACCTATGTGCTGGACGAGAAATTCCCCACCTTCGATGGCGCGCCCGGCATCGCCTATGAAGAGGCGGTGAACTTCGACAAGAACGGCTATCAGCTGTGGAAGCTGACGATATTCGAGCATTCCGGCACCCATATCGACGCGCCGCTGCATTTTTCGCGTGATGGCGCCTCGGTCGCAGAACTGGCGTCGGAATCGCTGATCTGCCCGCTTTGCGTGATCGACATCACCGCCAAGGCGAAAGACGATGCCAATGCCATGCTGGAGGCGAGCGACGTCGAGGCATGGATCAGTGCCAATGGCGACATCCCGGCAGGCGCCTGCGTGGCGATGAATTCGGGCTGGGGCGCCAAGGTCGCGACGCCCGAATTCCGCAACACGCCGGACGGCAAATTCGCCTTTCCGGGCTTCGCGAAATCCGCGACAGACCTGCTGGCGGGCATGAATGTCGCGGCCATCGCCAGTGACACCCTGTCGCTCGACCCCGGCAACTCGGCCGATTTCGCGGTGCATTATTCCTGGCTGCCCGGCGGGCGCTACGGCATCGAAAATCTGGCCAATGTCGACCAGCTGCCCGCCAAGGGCGCCACGATCTTTGTCGGCGCGCCCAAACACGCGCGCGGCACGGGCGGCCCGGCCCGCATCATGGCGGTAATCTGATGGCGACCGTTTCGCTGCTTTCCGATCAGGACGCGCCCGCCGACAGCCGGGCCGTCTTTGACGCCATCCGCGCCGCCCGCGACACCGATTACGTCAACAATTTCTGGCGCGCGCTGGCCCATGACCCGGCGCTTTTGCGCGCGACCTGGGACCGGCTCTCGACGGTCATGGCGCCCGGTGCGCTGGATCCCCTGGTCAAGGAGCTGGTCTATCTGGCGGTCTCGACCGCGAATGGCTGCGCCTATTGCATCCATTCGCACACCGCCGCCGCCCGCGCCAAAGGCATGACCCCCGAACAGCATGCCGAATTGCTGGCCGTGATCGCCATGGCCAGCCAGACCAACGCGCTGGCGACCGCGCTGCAAGTGCCCACCGATGACCGCTTTCAGGAGGACTGAATGGCCCTGACCCTGCCCCGCGCAGAATATGCCCGGATGTACGGCCCCACCACTGGGGACCGCATCCGTCTGGGCGATACCGAAATCATCATTCAGGTGGAACGCGATCTGACCACCTATGGCGAAGAGGTGAAATTCGGCGGCGGCAAGGTCATCCGCGACGGCATGGGCCAGTCCCAGATCAGCCGCGCGGGGGGCGCCATGGACACGATCATCACCAATGCCCTGATCCTTGACCATTCCGGCATCTACAAGGCCGATATCGGGTTGCGCGACGGGCGCATCGCCGGGATCGGCAAGGCCGGAAACCCCGACACCCAGCCCGGCGTCACGCTGATCATCGGCCCCGGCACCGAGATCATCGCCGGCGAGGGCCGCATCGTCACCGCCGGCGGCATGGACGCGCATATCCACTTCATCTGTCCCCAGCAGGTCGATGACGCCATCGCCTCGGGCATCACCACCATGCTGGGCGGCGGCACCGGCCCCGCGCATGGCACGCTGGCCACGACCTGCACGCCGGGGCCGTGGCATATCGGGCGCATGCTGATGGCGATGGATTCGGTGCCGGTGAACATGCTGATTTCGGCCAAGGGGAATGCCTCGCGCCCCGAGGCGCTGGAGGAACAGATCCGCGCCGGCGCCGCGACGCTGAAACTGCACGAGGATTGGGGCACCACGCCCGCCGCCATCGACTGCTGCCTGACGGTCGCCGATGCCATGGATGTGCAGGTAACGATCCATACCGATACGCTGAACGAATCCGGCTTTGTCGAGAATACGCTGGCCGCGATCAAGGGCCGCACCATCCACGCCTTTCACACCGAGGGCGCGGGCGGCGGCCATGCCCCCGACATCATCCGGCTGGTCGGGGCGGCGAATGTCATTCCCAGCTCGACCAACCCCACCCGCCCCTTTACCGCCAATACGGTCGAGGAGCATCTGGACATGCTGATGGTCTGCCATCACCTCGACAAGCGCGTCCCCGAGGATGTGGCCTTCGCCGAAAGCCGCATCCGCCGCGAAACCATCGCCGCCGAGGATATCCTGCACGATATGGGCGCGTTCTCGGTGATCTCGTCCGACAGTCAGGCCATGGGCCGGGTGGGCGAGGTCGTGACCCGCACCTGGCAGACCGCCCACAAGATGAAGGTCCAGCGCGGCCGGCTGGCCGAGGAAAGCGGCCAGAACGACAATATCCGCGCCCGCCGCTATGTCGCGAAATACACCATCAACCCCGCCATCGCCCATGGCATCGCGCATGAGATCGGCTCGATCGAGGCCGGCAAGCGCGCCGATCTGGTGATCTGGGACCCGGCCATGTTCGGCGCCAAGCCCGAAATGGTGCTGGTCGGCGGCATGATCGCATGGGCGCAGATGGGCGATCCGAACGGCTCGATCCCGGTGCAGCCCATGTATATGCGGCCGATGTGGGGGGCGATGGGCCGGGCGCGCCATGCCTCGGGGGTGACGTTCCTGTCGCAGGCGGGGCTGGACGCGGGCGCGGGCGCCGATCTGCTGAAACCCGCCGTCGCGGTACGGGGCACGCGCGACATCGGCAAGGCCGACATGCGCCTGAACGACGCGACACCCGAAATCGAGGTCGATCCCGAAACCTATGAGGTGCGTGCGAACGGCGAATTGCTGGCCTGCCAGCCCGCGACCGAGCTGCCGCTGGCGCAGCGCTATTTCCTGTACTGAGCCACACATGCAATGCTGCATTGCAGAAAACGGGATGGAAGTGACAGCAGACATGACCTATTCTTGCAGGCAAGGGAGGGAACCGTTCGCCAATACCGAAAGGGTTTCCCATGGCAATGCAATCGACCGACACCTCTGCCCTTCAACGCCCGCGCAGCAATGGCTTTTTTGGCTGGCTGGGCGAGGGGCTGAACGCCTATATGAACGCACGCACGCGTCAGGCCGAAATCGCCGCACTGGAGGCGAAATCGGACGAAGAGCTGGCAAAGCTGGGCATCACCCGCGACCGCATCGTGCATTACGTCTTTCGCGACCTGATCTGGGTCTGACGGGCGCCCGGGCGGGGGCGCGGCCATGAACGCGCCCCTTGCCCTGCCCCGCGCCACCGCAGTCCTGCGCGCCACGCCCGCTGACGACAGGGTGGTGCTGGATTACGAGGGGCGGTTTTTGCGCCGCAAGCGCCTGATCTCTGCCGCAGGCATCAGCTTTCTGGCCGATCTTGCCGAAACTGTCAGCCTTGACCCCGGCGATGCCCTGCGGCTTGAGGACGGGCGGCTGATCGGCGTCGCCGCCGCGCTTGAACCCTGCCTGCGCGTCACCGGCCCGCTGCCGCGCCTTGCATGGCATATCGGCAACCGCCACACCCCCTGCCAGATCGCCGCTGACCATCTGCTGATCCGCGCCGATCATGTGCTGGAGGGCATGCTGCGCGGGCTTGGCGCGACCGTCACCCCGACCATGGCGGCCTTTGCCCCCGAGGGCGGCGCCTACGGTCATGGCCGCACCATGGGCCACGATCACGGCCATTTTCACGGATGAGCGCGCTGGACCGCCTGTCGCTGATCCAATGGCTGTCGCCGGCCTTTCCGACCGGCGGATTTGCCTATTCGCACGGGTTGGAACAGGCGATGTCCGAGGGGCTGCGGGATGCCGATGCCGTCGCTGGCTGGATCGCCGATGTGCTGGATCGCGGCGGCGGCTGGACCGATGCGGTGATCCTGTCCCTGACCCTGAGGGGCGGGGATGCGGACGATCTGTCCGATCTGGCCCGCGCGATCTGCGGATCGGCCGAGCGGCTGACCGAGACCATGGATCAGGGCCGTGCCTTTGCCGCGACCGTCGCGGCGCTGGACGGGATCGACATGCCTCCGCGCCCCCTGCCCGTCGCGGTTGGACGGGCAGCGCGCAGGCTGGACCTGCCTGCCCCGGAAATCATCGCCCACTACCTGCATGGCTTTGCCGGCAATCTGATCGCCGCCGCGACACGCTTTCTGCCCCTGGGTCAGGCGCAGGCGCAACGGGTGCTGGCGGGGCTGCATCCGCTGATCGCGGATTGCGGCGCGCGCGCGGCGGTGGCCGATGCCGATGCGCTGGAAACCGGCTGTTTCGGCGCCGATCTGGCCGCCATGCGCCACGAAACCATGAATGTAAGGATATTTCGGACATGAGCCAGAACGGCCCCCTTCGCGTCGGCATCGGCGGCCCCGTGGGCGCCGGCAAGACCACGCTGACCGAACAGCTGGCCCGCGCGCTGGCCCCGCGCCTGTCGATGGCGGTCATCACCAATGA
>JAGPGI010000167.1 GCA_018056045.1 Paracoccus sp. (in: a-proteobacteria) | reverse complement strand
TGGGGATCGGCAAAGGGCGCGCGGTTGCCCAGAAATTCCGGCACCACATGCAGGTCATCGGCTAGGTGCACGGCGGCACTGGCGTAACCCGCCAGTTCCAGCGCCCGGTCGGCCAGCCATTGCGGCAGAGATTTTCCCGCCGCATGGGCCAGAAGGCCTGCCTCGGAGGTCGCGGGATGGAGCTGGATCAACTGGTCGATGGCAGCGCCGGCGGCGGATTGCCCGCCCTCGTTCAGCCAGGCGCCGGGCACCATGGCGGAATAGTAAGGCCCCCAGACGCCGGGCACATAGGCTGGTGCCAGCGTCGTGGTCATGGTGCAGGACGACGTGCCAAAGACATAGCCCAGACAAGCCGTCGCATCGCCCCCGGCGGCGACCGTGCCCACGCCCCCGGCATGGGCGTCGATCAGCCCCGCCGCGACCGCGATACCGGGCGAGAGGCCCATGGCGGCGGCCGCGTCCGGCGTCAGCCCCTGCCCCAGCGCGGTGCCCGGATCGACCACGCTTTGACCGATGCGGACAAAGTCCTGATCGGCCAGATCGCCAAGCCCGATCTGGCGGAAATAGCCTGCGTCCCAACGCCCTTCATGCGCCAGATACGTCCATTTGCAGGTCACCGTGCAGGCCGAGCGATCCAGCGCACCGGTGGCCTTCCAAGTCAGGAAATCGGTCAGGTCGAAAAAGTTCGCCGCGCGGGCATAAATGTCGGGACGGTTCTCGGCCAGCCACAGCAGTTTCGGCGTCTGCATCTCGGGCGAAATGCGGCCGCCGACATAGCGCAGGACCGCATGGCCCTGCGCGTTGATCCGTTCGGCCTGTTCAACCGCGCGATGGTCCATCCAGACGATGATGTCGCGTTCAGGATGGGCGGGGTCGCCCACTGGCAGGCTGGCGCCGCCCGGCCCGCGCACCACCAGCGAACAGGTGGCATCAAAGCCGATGCCCGCGACATCCGCGGGGTCGATCCCCGCCCGGGTCACGGCCTCGCGCACCGAGGCGCAGACCGCCCCCCAGACCTGTTCGCTGGATTGCTCGGCGATGCCGCCATCCTCGCGATGCATCTCGACCGGGCGCTTGGCGGTGGCCAGCAGCGTGCCGGAAGTGTCGAACACCCCCGCCCGGGCCGAGCCGGTGCCGACATCCACGCCGATCAGATATTGGGGCATCTGCGCTCTCCGCTGGGTTATCCGCGTCTCAGACGCGGTCGAAATTGGTGGGCAGCACGATCATGTCGCGGATCGTCACCGTGCGCTTGCGCGTCAGCATGTAGATGACCGCATCCGAGACCTCTTCGGGGTCCATCAGGCTGCCCGATTCCTTGGCCTTGCGCAGGTTCTCCTCGGGCCAGTCCGCCAGCAGCGCCGAGACGACCGGCCCCGGCGAGACCTGCGCCACCCGCACCCCATGCGGGATCATCTGCCGGCGCATGCCCTGCACGAAACTGGTGATCGCCCATTTCGAGCCGGAATAGACCGGCTCCCAATAGGTGGGGAAATGGCCGGCGATCGAGCAGGTGACGATAATGTCGCCCGTGCCCCGCGCGCTCATATGCGGGACGACGTCATGGACGTTCTTCATCACCGCATTGACGTTGAGGTTCAGCATCCGGTCGATGGCGTCATTGCTGGTCTCGGTCAGGTCGCCGCCGATATAGGTCCCGGCATTGCAGTAAAGAATGTCGATGTGATCGACCTTGGCAAGGATTTCCGGCACCATGGCGGCGCAGCTTTCCGCGTCCAGAAGGTTCGTGACCTGCGCGATGGCCTTGGGGCCCAGATTGGCAACCAGTTCGCTCAGCGCGGTCTCGTTCCAGTCGACCATGACCACGGTTGCGCCCTGATCCAGCAGCGCCCGGGTGGTGGCGAGGCCGATGCCCGAGGCGGCCCCGGTGATGACGGCGATCTTGCCTTGCAGTGATTCAGACATGCTCTTCTCCTGAATGATGGGTTGGGGCCGGGCTCAGCGCCATTCGCGGCCGATATAGATGGCAAGCAGGATGATCGCGCCTTTGATCACGTCCTGCAGATAGGGGTTGATGCCCATGAGGTTCAGCCCGTTGTTCAGGATGCCCAGCAGCACCGCCCCGATCAGCGTGCCAAGGATCAGGCCGCGCCCGCCGGAAATCGCAGTGCCGCCAAGGACGACCGCGGCGATGGCGTCCAGCTCGAAGCCCACGCCGGCATTGGGCTGGCCGCTCATCAGCCGGCCGGTCAGGATGACGGCGGCCAGCGCGGCGGTCAGGCCTGATATGCCATAGACGGCCAGCTTGACGCGCTGGGTCTTGACGCCCGAAAGCCGCGCCGCCGTCTCGTTGCCGCCAAGGGCATAGACATGGCGGCCAAAGGCGGTGCGCTGCAACAAGACCCACGCCACGGCATAGATCGCGATCATGATGATGACCGGCACCGGCACAAAGCCCACGCGCCCGACACCGAACCACGAGATCCAGCTAGGGATGCCGCTGATCGGATAGCCGCCGGAATAGATCAGGCCCAGACCGCGCGCCATGCCCATGGTGGCCAGCGTGACGATGATCGCCGGCATCTTGCCCCATGCGACCAGAACGCCATTGGCCAGACCGATGCCCAGCCCGATGAACAGCCCGATCACCAGCGCCAGGGGCGCGGGCAGGCCCATATTCACCATCATCCCCGAGGCCAGCGTGCCCACCAGCGCCATCACCGCGCCGACCGACAGGTCAATCCCGCCGGTCAGGATCACGAAGGTCATGCCGACCGCCAGAATGCCCACGACCGAAACCTGCCGCAGCACGTTCATGATATTGCTGATGCTGAAGAAATTGTCGCTGGCCAGCCCCATCAGGCAGGACACCACGATCAGCCCGATCAGCGGCAGCGCCAGCGGCGAATGCAGGATGCGGCCAAGGTTCAGGCCGGATTTCCCGGCCGCGCCGGTGTTTGCGTCATGCGACATTTTCAACTCTCCCGGTCGTGGCATGGGTCATGATTTCTTCGGAATTGATGCTGGCGCCCTCGACCGTGGCCACGATCCCGCCCGAGCGGAAGACGCAGACCCGATCCGACATGCCGATCACCTCGGGCAGTTCCGAGGACACCATGATGATCGACCCGCCGGCGGCGGTGAATTCGCGCATCAAGGCATAGATTTCGGATTTCGCGCCGACATCGATGCCGCGCGTCGGCTCGTCAAAGATCAGCACCCGCATGTCGTGGTTCAGCCAGCGGGCGATGACCACCTTTTGCTGATTGCCGCCCGACAGCGTATCGACACGGGCATGCGGCCCCTGTGCCTTGACGCGGACCTGATCCATCGCGACCCTTGTCGCGGCCAGTTCCTTTTTCAGGTCGATGAACCAGTGCCCCTGACGGTATTTGCCGTAATTGTTCAGCGAGATGTTCTGCAGGATCGAAAAGCTGGTGATCAGCCCCTGTTCCTTGCGGCTCTCAGGAAGCAGGCCGATGCCGTGCATCAGCCCCTCGGCGGGGTCGGAAAAGCGTTTCTCGACGCCGTCCATCTTGACCAGACAGCGCGCTGCGGGCCAGGCGCCCAGCATCGCCAGCACGGTCTCGGTCCGGCCCGAGCCGACCAGCCCGGCAAAGCCCAGAATCTCGCCCTTGCGCAGGGTGAAGCCGGACACCGGACCGCCCTTTTTCAGCTGCACCTTTTCGACCTCGATGATCGCGGGGGCGGCTGAATCAGTGGCGGGCTTGGGCGGAAAATTGTTCTCGATCCGGCGGCCGACCATCATCTCGACCAGCCGGTCATTATCGACGTCCGAGACCGCGCATGAGGCGACGAATTCGCCGTCGCGCAGCACGGTGATACGGTCGCAGATCTCGAAGATTTCTTCCAGATGATGCGAGATGAAAACGATGGCCACGCCCTGCTTGCGCAATTCGCGCATGACCTTGAACAGGTGCTCGACCTCGGAAGGGGTCAGGGTGGCGGTGGGTTCGTCCAGCACAAGGATGCGGGCGTTCAGGGACAGCGCCTTGGCGATCTCGACGAATTGCTGCTCGGCCACCGACAGGCGATTGACCGGCACGTCCATGTCCACATCGACCGCCAGTTGTCGCATGATCTCATTGGCGCGCTGACGCATGGCGCGGCGGTCCAGCATGCCGAAGCGTCCGCGCAGCTCGCGGGCCAGAAACATGTTCTCGACCGCGTTCAGATAGGGGATCAGGCTGAATTCCTGAAAGACGATGCCGACGCCCGCGGCGATCGCCTCGTCGTAATCGGCGAAATGGCGTTCCTGTCCCTCGATGCGGATCGTCCCGGCCGAGGGCTGGATGATGCCGCACAGGATCTTCATCAGCGTGGATTTTCCGGCGCCGTTCTCGCCCAGCAGGGCGTGGACCTCGCCGGCGCGGACCTCAAGATCGACGCCGTGCAGGACCTCGATCTTGCCAAAGCTTTTCCTGATTGCGGTCAGTTCCAGCATGATGCCCCTCATCTTGCGTGGCGGGAAAAGGCCCGCCCCCGCGCGACGCGCAGGGACGGGAGGCGGGGAGGAACCTTACCAGCTGAAATCAGCGGCGTTCTTGGCGTCGACGACCATGACGTCGATCGGCACTTCCTTCGGCACGACGCGGGCGCCCCATTTCTGCGCCAGCGCCATGGCCAGACCGACGCGGACCTGATCGCGCGGGAATTGCGCCGTGGTCTCGATGAAGGGGCCGCCCTCGGCGATGGCCTTGACCGCTTCCGGCGCGCCATCGACCGAAACCAGCTTGATATCCTTGCCCGAGCCTTGGATCGCGGCCAGCGCGCCCATGGCGCCACCGTCATTGACCGAGAAGATGCCGGCCAGATTGGGTTTCGACTGGATCATGTTCTCGACCACGCCCAGCGCGACCGAGCGGTCCTGACGGCCGTTCTGGGTATCGACCAGTTGCATCTCGGGGAATTCGGCCAGCGCGGCCTTGCAGCCCTCGACGCGCTGCAGGATCGGCACGACCGGGATGCCGTCAAGGATCGCGACCTCACCCTTGCCGCCCAGCGTCTCGCCCAGATATTTGCACGACATGTAGCCCGCATCGCGGTTTTTCGAGCCGACAAAGGTATCGACGGGGCCGTTTGCGTTGGCATCCACCGCGACGACGATGACGCCGGCGGCTTTCGCGGCGTGGACGGCAGCCTCGATCCCGGCACTGTCGGTCGGGTTCAGCAGCAGGATGTCGATATTTTGCTGCAGCATGTCCTCGACATCCGCGACCTGCTTGGCGACGTCATGACCGGCATCGGTCACCACCACCTCGGCGCCAAGGCTGGCAGCGGCCTCGTTCAGCGCCTCCTGCATCGAGACGAAATAGGGGTTGTTCATCTCTTGAAAGGTCATGCCGATTTTCAGCTTGTCGTCTTGCGCAAGGGCCGGCACGGCCAGCAGGGCCAGCACGGCCGAGGCGGTCAGAAGGGTCGATTTCATCAGGAATTTCCTCCCATTTGGATGAAGGCAGGCATGACCTGCCCGTTTCCGGGCGACGCCTTGCCGCCCGAATTGGTGAAAGTCGCGTGTCGGTCGGTCCTATTCCGCCATGACCAGCGCCTTGTTGGCTGCGAATGTCGTGCGGAACTGGGACGGCGACATTCCCTTGAGCTTCAGGAAATGCCGGTTGAAGTTCGAAAGATTCGAGAAGCCGACATCATAGCAGATTTCGGCCACCTTGACGTCGGGATCGGTCAAGAGCATCTGGCAGGCCAGATCGACGCGAAGCTGGTTGCGATAGCGCACCAGCGTGTTCCCGGTATGGCGCTTGAAGGCGCGGGAAAATGCGCTGGGGCTTTGCCCGACCATCGCGGCCAGATCGCTTTCCTCGACCTGTTCGGTCAGATGCTCGCGCAGATGCGACAGCGCGCGGTTGATGCCGCTGTCGCCGATCCGGGTCAGGTCCAGCTCAAAGCTGAGGCTGGCCAGCACCTCGTATTCGGGGGCGTTCACCAGCAGGTCAAGGATTTCCCAGAACAGCGCCAGCCGGAGCAGGCCCTGCGCCTCGACCAGCCGTTCCATCAGCGGGCGGACGCGGGCGCTGGTGGCGTCATCGAACAACAGCCCCCGGCGGCTGCGTTCCAGCAGCGGACGCAGCGCATCCATTTCCGGCATGGCGGCGGCGTCCTCGATAAAGTCCTCGGGGAACTGGATCACCAGCGAGCGGGCGGGCACGATCTCGCCGGGCTGGACATCGCTGATCCAGTTCTGCGGCAGGTTCGGGCCGGTCATGATCAGCTGGCCGGGGCCAAAGCTGCCGACATGATCGCCGATATAAAAGGTGCCCGAGGTCGCGGCAACCAGATGGATTTCGTATTCGGGGTGGTAATGCCAGCGCACGGTGCGGAACGGATAGCCATGCATCCACGCGGCGAAGG
>JAGPGI010000166.1 GCA_018056045.1 Paracoccus sp. (in: a-proteobacteria) | reverse complement strand
CGCCAGCACCTGCTGCAGATCGGCCAGAGCCGGGCCGAAATCGTCATTGAGATAAAAGGCCACGGCGCGCAGATGCCAGCCGGCGGCGAAATCGGGGGCGTGATCGGTCAGCGCGGTCAGGTGACCGATGGCGCCAGCGGTATCGCCCGCGTCCAACGCCGCCTCGCCGCGCTTGTAAAGCAGATCCATCGCCGCCGAGCCCGAGCGTGACCAGATGCGCAGGATGTCGGTTTCGGCGCGCGCCCAGGTTTCGCCCTCGGGCTGGGCCAGCTCGGCAAACAGCAGGTCCAGATCCTCACGCTCGCGCAGGCGCGCCTCGGCGGTCAGCTCGGGGGCCTCGGCGGGCGCGCCGGCAGGATCTGCGGCCTCTGCGCCGGATTCGCCCTGCTGCGCCTCGTCCTGAGTTTGTATCCGATACTGGGGAACATTCGGGCGGATTCCCGGTTCTGCATAGGCCAGACCCGCGCCGCCCGCCGTCAGGATCAGCGCTGCCGCAACGACATGATGGAAATGTGGGACTGGCAAACGCATATACTCCATGTAAACGTCCGCTACGGGCAATACCAGACACGAGAACAGGAGATCGAGAATGAGCAAAGTCGTCGAGGCCGCCGTGGCCGCGCTGGACGAGAAAGCCCGGGGCTTCGAAGGCACCGCGAAATTCGTCATCGAGGGCGAAGGCGCGGTCTTCATCGATGCCAGCGGCGCGCGCGCAGCCGATGAAGAGGCCGATGTCACCCTGACCGCCGACCGCGCCACCTTCGAGGGCCTGCTCAGCGGCGACGTGAACCCGACCCTGGCCTTCATGACCGGCAAGCTCAAGGTCGATGGCTCGATGGGCACCGCGATGAAACTGGGCGCACTGCTTTCGTGATGCCATGACTTTCGTGATGCCATGACGCCCGCGCCCTTCTACACCCTGCCCGGCGATCCGCTGCCCACGGTCCGTTGCTTCTGGCTGCGGACCGAGGACGGCATCCGGCTGCGGGCGGGGCTGTGGCGGGCCGGGCGGCCCATCGGCACGGTGCTGCTGTTCACCGGCCGGACCGAATATCTGGAAAAATACGCTCAGGTCGCGGCAGACCTGAACGAGGCGGGTTACGATGTGCTGGCCGTGGACTGGCGCGGTCAGGGCCTTTCGGACCGGCTGCTGCCCGATCCGGCGCCGGGCCATATCGCCGATTTCGCCGATTACCAGCGCGACGTGATCGAACTGGTCATCGCCGCGCAGGAACTGGACCTGCCGCAACCCTATCACATGCTTGCGCATTCCATGGGCGGCACCATCGGGCTGGCGGCGCTGATGAATGGGCTGCCGGTGCGCAGCGCGGCATTTTCTGCGCCGATGCTGGGCATCAACCTGCGCGGCCTGCCCGAAGGGATCGCGCTGGCTATGGCCGGGCTGTTGGTGCGGCTGGGGCGTGGCGGGCGCCCGGCGCCCGGTTCGGGCGGAAATGACAGTTTCGTGCTGGCCGACCCTTACCGTGACAACCTTCTGACCAGCGACGGGCCGCGCTGGGGCCGCATCGTGGCCGAAACCGCAAGCTGGCCCGAGATCGCCTTGGGCGGCGCCACCAATGACTGGGTGCGGGCCGCGCTTTTGGAATGCCGCCGGCTTGCCGCCCTGCCCGCACCCGAGCTGCCGGCGCTGATCGCGGTTGGCAGCCGCGAGCGGGTGGTCTCGGCCGAGGCGATCCGCAGCCGCGCCGCGAACTGGCCCGGCACCCGGCTGCTGGAATTGCCCGACAGCCGGCACGAACCGATGATGGAGCGCGACTCGATCCGCGGCGCTTTCCTGCAGGCCGCCATCGGCCATTTCGGAGCGCATGGCTAAGATGGTTAATTCGCGCAAGTCTCGGATTTGATCCAATCTTCTTTGCGGTGCTTGCAGATAGAGGCCGCAAAGGTCACATTCGCGCCATTCAAGAGGACAAATGATGACGATTCCCTCGTATAGCTCGTTCGGCCCCATCCTGCTGCGCGATGAGAACGCCCTGCCCGTCCCCAAGGACGCGCCAGATCTGGGCGTGCTGCCCGACTGGGATCTGACGGATCTTTATCCGGCACCCGACGCTCCGGAACTGGCGCGCGACCTCGAGACGCTGGAAAAGGCCTGCAGCGATTTCGCCCGCGACTTCGAGGGGCGGCTGATCTCGCTTTCGCCGGCAAAGATGCTGGAATGCGTCGAGCGCTATCAGCAGATCGACGTGCTGGTCGGCCGGCTGATGTCCTATGTCGGGCTGCGCTATTACCAGAACACCACCGATGCGGCGCGCGCCAAGCAGATGGGCGACCTGCAGGACCGCATCACCAATGACACGACCAAGCTCGTGTTCTTCAGCCTCGAATTCAACCGCATCCCAGAAGACCGCTATCGCGAGGTCTTCACCGCCGCCGATGGTCCGGCGCGCTACAAGCCGGTCTTTGACCGCATGCGCGCCATGCGCCCCTATCAGCTTTCCGATGAGCTCGAGCGTTTCCTGCACGACAATTCCGTGGTCGGCGCCGCGGCATGGAACCGGCTCTTTGACGAGACCACCGCCGGGCTGACCTTCGACGTGGACGGCGAGACGCTGGGCATCGAGGCGACGCTGAACCTGCTCTCGGATCACGACCGCGCCCGGCGCGAAGCCGGCGCCCATGCGCTGGCCGAAGTGTTTGGCAAGAATATCAAGATCTTCGCGCGCATCCACAATACGCTGGCCAAGGAAAAGGCCGTCGAGGACAGATGGCGCAAGATGCCGACGCCGCAGACCGCGCGGCATCTGTCAAACCATGTCGAGCCCGAAGTGGTCGAGGCGCTCAGGAACGCGGTGACCGCCGCCTATCCGCGGCTCTCGCATCGCTATTACCGGCTCAAGGCCAAATGGCTGGGTCTCGACAAGCTGCAGGTCTGGGACCGCAACGCCCCGCTGCCGACCGAGACCCCGCGCCTGATCGCCTGGCCCGAGGCCCGCGCCACGGTGCTGGACGCCTATGCCAGCTTTTCGCCGAAACTGGCCGAATTGGCCGAGCCCTTCTTTGACAAGGGCTGGATTGATGCCGGCGTGAAACCCGGCAAGGCCCCCGGCGCATTCGCGCATCCGACGGTGACGACGGTGCATCCCTATGTGCTGCTGAACTATCTGGGCAAGCCGCGCGACGTGATGACGCTGGCGCATGAGCTGGGCCACGGCGTCCACCAGCGCATGGCCGCCGGTCAGGGCGAGCTTCTGGCCGCGACTCCGCTGACGCTGGCCGAGACGGCCTCGGTCTTTGGCGAGATGCTGACCTTCCGCGCGCTGCTGGCCAGGACCACCGACAAGGCCGAGCGCAAGGCGCTTCTGGCCGGCAAGGTCGAGGACATGATCAACACGGTCGTGCGCCAGATCGCCTTCTATGATTTCGAATGCAAGCTGCATGCCGCCCGCGCCGAGGGCGAACTGACCCCTGAAGACATCAACGCGCTGTGGATGTCGGTGCAGGGCGAAAGCCTTGGCGATGCCTTCGAATTCATGCCCGGCTATGAGACCTTCTGGACCTATGTGCCGCATTTCGTGCATTCACCCTTCTATGTCTATGCCTATGCCTTTGGCGACGGGCTGGTGAACGCGCTTTACGCCACCTATGAGGGCGGGTTGCCCGACTTTCAGTCGAAATATTTCGATCTGCTGGCGGCGGGCGGATCCAAGCATCACAAGGAATTGCTGGCGCCCTTTGGCCTTGATGCCTCGGACCCGGCCTTCTGGGACAAGGGCCTGTCGATGATCGAGGGCTTCATCGACGAGCTCGAGGCGATGGAGGCATGAGCCTGCGCAGGCCCAAGGCAAGCCGGCGCGGAGGCGTCGCGCTTGACCTTGGGCTTGCCTCGCTGGGCCCGGCGGGCGCGACACCGCCCGATATCGTGAATGTCAGCGACGAGGTCTTCGCTCTGGGCAAGGGTGCGGTGCTGGTCCTGCACGAGCCGATCGCCGGCGCGGTCAATCCCTATGACATCCTGCAAGAGCTGCGGGCCCGGCCCCTGTCATGGCAGGGCGATTTCGACCTGCCCCCCGGCGCGTTGCACGAGCAGGACGGCATGGTAAGCGTCAGCTATGGCGATGGCCAGACCTATCGCCGCCCCCTGCAGGAGATGCTGGACAGTCTCGCCGCCTCGCAAGCCGCGCTGGCGGAAGACATCCCCGATTACACGCGCTTTGGACCGCTAGGACTTGGCGATCTGCTGTCGGGCCGGCAGTTCACCGTCGCGCAATGCAGCATTGCCGACCCGACCCGGCTGGACGACCGCAGCGGCGCGCCCCCGGTGGTGCTGGTCCGTTTTCGCTGCGAAGAGGAATCCGACGGCCAGTCAAGCGCGCTGCTCTTGCCGCTGCTGCTCACGCGGTAAGCCGGCCTTTTTCGGTCGCATCCCCCGGCCTGACGCCCTATCCTGCCGCCCGAAGGCAAAAGGGGGACGGCATGATCCGCGTGATCCGGCGCATATTCCTGTGGCTCGTGGCGCTGGCCCTGCTGGCGGCCGTCGTGGTGGCGGTCTGGGGTCCGGCCTTTGTGGAGCGCCGCCTGAACCCCGTCACCATGCCCGAGGCGGGTTGGCCGGTTTCACCCGAGGCGCAGGCGCTGCATGACCGGCTGGTGATCGGCGACTGGCATTCGGATGCGCTGATGTGGGATCGCGACCTGCTCGATCAGGCGGATCGCGGCCATACCGATATTCCCCGCCTGATCCAGGGAAATGTCGCGGTGCAGGTCTTCACCACCGTCACCAAAAGCCCGCGCGGGCAGAATTACGGCCAGAACGCGACGGATGCGCCCGACAATATCACGCCTCTGTTCATCGGCCAGCTGCGCCCGCCCTCAAGCTGGTTCAGCCTCAAGGAGCGCGCGCTGGTGCAGGCCAAGGCGCTGCAGCGTGCCGCAGACCGTGCCCCCGATCAACTGGTGCTGATCCGTTCGGCCGACGATCTGCAGGCGCTGCTGGCCGCGCGCCAGAACGGCGCGAAAACCGTCGGCGCCATCCTTGGCACCGAGGGCGGCCACCCGCTCGAGGGCCAGATCGGCAATCTCCAGGTGCTTTACGGCGCCGGCTTCCGGCTGATCGGGCTGACACATTTCTTCGACAACGAGCTGGGCGGCAGTCTGCACGGACAGGCCGGCACCGGCCTGAGCGACTTCGGCCGCGAGGTGGTCGCGCAGATGCTGGAACGGCGCATGATCATCGACCTTGCCCATGCCAGCCCGCAGATGGTGCGCGACGTGCTGGCCATTCCCGGCACAAGGCCGATCCTGTCCCATACCGGCATCCATGGCCGCTGCGCCACGACCCGCAACCTGCCCGACGATCTGGTCAGGGCCATCGCGCGGAAAGGCGGCCTCATCGGCATCGGCTATTGGGCGGATGTGGTCTGCGGCAAGACCCCGACCGCCATCGCCGAGACCATCAAGGCCGCCATCGCGCTGGTGGGCGAGGATCACGTCTCGCTGGGTTCTGATTATGACGGCTCGGTCGATGCACCCTTCGATACCGCGCATCTGGCGGCGCTGACGCAGGCGCTGCTGGATCAGGGCCTGACCGAGGCGCAGATCGCCAAGGTCATGGGCGGCAACATGATGCGCTATCTTGCCGAGACGCTCTGACTGCGCCACCTTCGCCGCAGACCTGATCGGAGACCATCATGCTGACCATCTATGGCGTCACCCGCTCGCGCGCCTCGCGCATCATCTGGCTGTGCCATGAAATCGGCATACCCTTCAAACAGGTGCCGGTGATCCAGGCCTATCGCCTGTCCGATCCCGATGCCGCCGACGCGCCGCTGAATACCCACAGCCCCGGCTTTCTGAAAATCTCGCCTGCGGGCGCGATCCCGGTCATTCAGGACGGCGACCTGACACTGTCGGAATCGCTGGCCTGCACGTTGCATCTGGCACGCAAATACGGCCAGCCCTTTGGCCCCGCCGACGCGGCCGAGGATGCGCTGATGCTGCAATGGAGCTTTTACGCCTGCACCACCATCGAGCCGGACGCGCTGACCATCCTGTTCCTGCATCGCGCCGGACAGGCGCAATCGGGCGCCGATCAGGCCAGCATCAACAATGCCGCCGAACGGCTGGTGCGCCCGTTCCGGCTGCTGGACGACCATCTGGCCCGCTCCGGCCATATGCTGGGCGGCCGCTTTACCGTGGCCGATATCAATATGGCCGAGGTGGTGCGCTATGCCCAAAGCCATGGCGAGCTGATCGAGCAGTTCCCGGCCCTGCATGCCTGGCTGGCCGATTGCCAAGCCCGCCCGGCCTTTCAGCAGATGTGGCGGGAACGGCTGGCCGAGCCGGAGTAACCCTCCGCCCCGGCCGGTATCATGCCCCGAGCCTAGGCCCCGCGGCCATTGGCGGCAGGTGCCGGATGCAGCGAGGGCGCGGGAACTGTCTCTTA
>JAGPGI010000165.1 GCA_018056045.1 Paracoccus sp. (in: a-proteobacteria) | reverse complement strand
CGTCCGCCGCAGCGCCAGACCCGCGCCAAGGCCGGGCTGCTGGAATATCCCAGCCTCGCCTCGCGCGAGGCGGGGATGGCCTCGCCCCCGGCGACGCCGCCGGCCAATCCGGCGCGGTTCGATCTGACGATCTCGGCCCCCGACAAGGTCTTTATCCGCGGGCGCGGCGTCGATGCCGAACTGGGCGGCGAGATCCGCCTGACCGGCAATGCCCGCCAGCCCATCCCCATCGGCCAGCTGGAACTGATCCGGGGCCGGGTGGATCTGCTGGGCAAGCGTTTCGACCTGACCGAGGGCCTGATCGAGATGCAGGGCAGCCTGATCCCCTTCATCCGCCTTGTGGCCGAGGCCGATGCCGAGAACATCATCGCCTATATCACCATCGACGGCGATGCCCGCGACCCCGACATCACCTTCTCGTCCTCGCCCGACATGCCCCAGGAAGAGGTGCTGTCGCAGCTTTTGTTCGGGCGCGGGCTGGACAATATCAGCGCGCTTCAGGCCGCACAGCTTGCCAGCGCCGTCGCGGTTCTGGCCGGCAGGGGCGGTGACGGGATCGTCGGGCGGCTGCGGGCCTCGACCGGGCTCGACGATCTGGACCTTGCCACCGATGACGAGGGCAATGTCTCGGTCCGGGCCAGGAAATACCTGACCGAGAACCTCTATACCGATGTGCAGGTCGGCGGCGACGGCAAGACCAAGCTGAACCTGAACCTCGACATGTCCAAGACCCTGACCGCGCGCGGCTCGGTCGACAGCGAGGGCGAAAGCACGCTGGGGCTGTTTTACGAACGCGACTACTGACCGGGGCCATCCCGGTCGGCTTCCCGCGCTGTCCGAAGGGGTTGGGTCTTGACGAGACGCGATTCGGTTATTAGCCAGCTAACGAAATCCATTAGCAAGCTAACAATTATGTCCCGGCGTCCCGCGACCCTGTTCGAGACCATTCTTTACCTGACCCGCGCCATTCGCGCCGGGTTCGAGCTGCGCGTGCGGGCGCAGGGGCTGACCTATGCCCGCGCCCGGCTGCTGGCGGTGATCGGCCATAATCAGGGCGCCAGTCAGGCCGAGATGGCGCAGTTGCTGGAGATCGAGACGCCGACGCTGAAACGTCAGCTCGACGCGCTTGAGGCGCTGGGTCTGGCCGAGCGCCGCCCGCTGGCCGAGGACGGGCGCAAGCATGCGGTGTTTCTGACCGAGGCAGCCCATATCGAGCCGCTTTTGGCCTTTCGTGCCGAGGTCGAGGCGGCTTTGGCCGAGGGTATCCCCGCCGAGGATCTGGCCACGTCCCGCCGCGTGCTGGCGCAGATGGCCGCGAATGCTGAACGGATCCGCCGGGGATGAGCGCGGCCGTTTCCACTGCCGCATCGCCGGTTGCCGATCAGGCCCCGGCCGCCGCGCCACCGCCGGCGGCGCCGTCCTATCGCCTGCCGGTGGCGCTGGCTTATATCGCGGCCTCGATCATCATCGGTCTGACGCAGGGTCTGGCGCAGGGCTTTGTGACCACGAATATTCCGCAGATCGCTGGCGATCTGGGCGCGACCACCACGCAGGCGACATGGCTGATGGTGGCCTTCATGGCGCCGCGCGCCTCGATGCCGCTGCTTTTGATCAAGATCCGCACCCAATACGGGCTGCGCCGCTTTGCCGAGGTGGCCATCGTCATCTATCTGGTGGTGGCGCTGGGGGCGCTGGCGGTGTCGGACATGCGCTCGGCGCTGGTCCTGCAGTTTCTGGCCGGGATGGCCTCGGCGCCGCTTTCGACGCTGGCTTTCATGTATATGCTCGAGACGCTGTCGCCGAAATGGAAGATGCAGCTTGCCTTGCCGGTCGTGCTGGCGGTGACCGCGCTGGGAACGCCGCTGGCGCGGATGATCTCGCCCGCCCTGATGGAGGGCGCGGGCTGGCAGGCGCTGCACTTGCTGACGCTGGGCATGGCGGCGGTGTCGCTGGGACTGGTCTATTACCTGCCGCTGACCTCGGCGCCCCGGATCAAGGCGATCGCGGCGCTGGACATCGTCAGCTGGCTGCTGATCGCGCTGGGGTTCGGCGGGCTGACGGCGGTCTTCACCATGGGGTCGATCCATTGGTGGACCGATACGCCCTGGCTGGGCTGGACGCTGGCCATGGCCGTCGTCACGCTGACGCTGGCGGTGGTGATCGAGCTGAACCGCAAGGCGCCCCTGCTGGATATCCGCTGGCTGGCCAGCCCTGCCATGCTGCACCTGACGGTGACGCTGCTGATCTTTCGGCTGATCCTCTCCGAGCAAAGCTCGGGCGCGCCACGGATGTTTCAGGCGCTTGGCGTGATTCAGGACCAGCTTGTGCCGCTGTTCGAGGTGATCGCGGCCGGGACGATCCTTGGCGCGCTGCTGCTGATACCCTTCATGACGCCGCGCCGCCTGCCGCTGTTTCACCTGATCGCGCTGGCGCTGGTGGCGGCGGGCGCGTGGATGGACAGCAAGTCGACCATGGACACGAGACCTGCCCAGATGATGCTGAGCCAAGGCATGATCGCCTGTGCCGGCGCGCTGTTTCTGGCGCCGGCGATGATGCGCGGCCTGATGTCGGCGCTGGCGCGGGGTCCGAATTACATCCTCAGCTTCATCATCGTCTTTGTCTCGACCCAGAGCCTTGGCGCGGTGATCGGCTCGGGCATGTTCACGACATTCATCAACCACCGGCAGGCGCTGCATCTGCAGCTCATGCGCGAGGAACTGACCACCGCCGATCCGCTGACCCTGCAGGAGATCGCCCATCGCGCCGCCACATTTGCGCCGCAGATCGCCGATGCGGCGGCGCGCAAGGCGCAGGCGCTGACGCTGATCGCGCAGGACGCCAGCAATCAGGCCTATGTGATGGCCTATAATGACGCCTATCTGCTGACCGCGCTGGTCGCGGCGGCGGCGCTGTGCCTGCTGCTTTTGCACCTGTTTCGCGATTGGCTGATGGCGCGTTGGTGGCCCGCCCCGAGCGTCCCCGCGCCGGCTTCCGCGCCCGCCCCCTCATCCGCCCCAAATTCCACGCCGAGCCACTGACATGACCCGAAACCACCTCATTCCCACGCTGATCGCCATTGTCGCGGGTCTTTCCGGCCTGCTGATCGTGCTTTTCGCCTGGCATCTGCCGCCCTTTCAATCCACCCATCCGCAGACCGAGAATGCCTATATCCGCGGCAAGGTCACCAGCATCGCGCCGCAGCTTTCGGGCTATGTCGCGGCGGTCGAGGTGCAGGATTTCCAGGCGGTGACCGAGGGGCAGATCATCGCCCGGATCGATGACCGCCAATACCGCCAGAGGCTGGCGCAGGCGCAGGCAGCCCTGGCCGGTGCCGAGGCGGCGCTGAAGATCCAGGATCAAAGCGTGCGTTCGGCGCAGGCCGGCCAGCAATCCGCCGAGGCCGCGAGCCGCTCGGCCGAGGCCTCGCTCGCGACCGCGAAATCGAACTGGGACCGCGCCAGCGCCCTGCAATCGCGCGGCGTGACCGCGCAAAGTTCGGCCGATCTGACCGAACTGGCGCTGCATCAGGCCGAGGCGGCCGTCACCCAGGCCGAAAGTGCCATCGCCGTCGCGCGCGAGAACGTCAACGGGGCGCAGGTCGGGCTGGCCGCGAAACAGGCCGAGATCGCCTCGGCCAGGGCGGCGGTGGAGCTGGCGCAGATCGACCTGTCGAACACGGTGATCCGCGCGCCCGCCGATGGCCGGCTGGGGCAGGTCAGCGTCAGGCTGGGCCAATATGCGACCGCCGGCACCGCGCTGGTCAGCCTTGTGGGCAACGATATCTGGGTGATCGCCAATTTCCGCGAGACCCAGCTTCATGGCATCAATGTCGGCGACCATGCCAGCTTTACGGTGGATGCGATGCAGAACCGCAGCTTTACCGGCCGGGTCGAGTCCTTCTCGCCCGCCGCCGCCTCCGAGTTCAGCCTGCTTTCGGCCTCGAACGCGACCGGCAATTTTACCAAGGTGACGCAGCGCCTGCCGGTGCGCATCAGCATCGACCCCGGACAGGAGCAGTCGGAATATCTTGAGCCGGGCCTGTCGGTGGTGGTGACCGTCGATCAGGATTCGACCGCCCGCGAGGGTGCGGCGGCACCCGGAACGCCCGGCGCGGCGGTGATGGGCAATGATGGCTGAGCGCCGCCGCGCATCGCGGGCGGTTCAGCCGCCCGGACCGGCACCGGCCTTGCGCAATTGCAGCGGGCTTGTGCCGTAAGCCTGCGAGATCGCCCGGCTCAGCGCCTCGGGGGAACCATAGCCGTAGCGCCGCGCCACGCTCTGGATGCGGGCGCCGCCCTCGATATCCTGTCGGGCAAGGATCAGGCGCCAGTTGCGCAGATAGGCCAGCGGCGGCATGCCCACCCTGTCGCGAAACAGTTCCGAAAAGCGGCTGACCGACAGCCCGGCTTCGTCGGCCAGCGTCTCGACGCGCCACAGATGGCCGGGGCGTTCATGCATGGCGACGATGGCGCGGCTCAGGCGCGGATCGGCCAGCCCGCCCAGCAGGCCGGGCCGGGTCGAGCCCTGCTCGAGCTGCAGGCGCAGCAGCCGCACGATCAGCACCTCGCCCAGCCGGTTCAGCACCGAGGCCCCGCCGCAGCGCGCGGCAGTGATCTCGGCCAGCATCAGCTCGGTGATGGCGCGGAACCCCGAGGCCCCGGCCAGCGGCTGGCGGATCACCGGGGGCAGGGCGGCCAGCAGCGGGTTCTCGTGCCCGCCCCAACTGACCGTGGCCCGCAGCAGGACGGTTTCCGTGGCTGGGTCGTGATGCGCGGGCCGGCCATCGGCATTCAGCAGCAGCGAGGTCGGATCCGGCTCGCCCTGCGCACCGAGGATCAGGAAATTCCCTGCCGCGTCCATGCAGGGCCGGACGACAAGCTGAAAGCGGGCCATTAGGGCGGACAGGCGGTCAATGGCGCGTGTTTCGGTGTTCATATCATGAATTTCAGATTTTCCTGACATTATCAACGGCTATCCCTCGGGGCAACAGAAACCGACGCAAGGATGAACTCGATGCTGATACCCCGCCAGAAAACCCCCGACCTGACCTTGCCGACGCTGGATCACGGCACATTCGATCTGGCTTCGGAGCGGTCCGAGCGCGGCACGGTGATCTGCTTTTATCGCGGGCTGCATTGCCCGATCTGCGCCAGCTACCTGACGGAGCTGGAAAAGCGTGTGGATGATTTCGCCAAGCGCGGCGTCAGGACCATCGCGGTCAGTTCCGACGGGCAGGATCGCGCCCGCGCCATGGCCCACAAGATCGGCGGCGGCAAGCTGCGGATCGGGTATGACCTGACCATCGCCAAGGCGCGGGAATGGGGGCTTTATATCTCGGCCTCGCGCGGGGTCACCTCGATCGGTCTCGAGGAACCGGCGCTGTTTTCCGAACCCGGCCTCTTCATGGTGACGCCGCAGCAGACGCTGTATTACTGCTCGGTCCAGACCATGCCCTTTGTGCGGCCGCATTTTTCCGAACTGCTCGGCGCGCTGGATTTCGCCTTTGCCCACGATTATCCGGCACGCGGCGAATATCAGGGCGCAATCTGAGGCGCACCCGCTGCGCGTCCCCTGCGGCGCGCGGCGGTTTCCCCTTGGCGCGGGCCGCGGAAAATGCAGACTGATCGGCGTATTTCGTGATCTGTTCCGCGAGGTTTTCGCCATGGCTTTGTTCGGCTCGTTGCCCGCCAATCCCTTCTTTCCCCGCGCTCTTGGCATTCTTGGGCTGATCTTTGCGCTTATGGGCTGGTTCAGCGATTCGGGGCCGTCGTTCGGCCTGTTCCTGATGGCCTTTCCCTGGCTGCTTTATCCCCTGACGGTGCTTTTCGGCTTTGGCGAGCAGCCGCGCCGAAGCGATGGACGGGCCGGCGACTCGGGCTTTGTGGGCGATTCCGGTGGCTCCTACTCGGACGGCGGTGGTGGCGGTGATTGCGGAGGCGGCGGAGGTGGCGGCGGCGATGGCTGAGGGGTCTTTGCCATGGGTGACTGGCTGGCGCGCATCCATTTCCCCGACGGCGGGGTGATCTGCGCGAATTACTCGTCGATCACCGGCAGCGTGTATGAGACCCTGTATTCGAACTATATCCCGCAGGGCGAGCGGGACGCGAACGGCCATTACCCAATTGACCGCGACAGGAACCGAATTGATCGGGACAGCGAACTGCCCGAGCGTCCCGACCTGCCGATCTGATCCAGCGGCAGTTTCTGCTGATCCAACAGAACGGCAAGCAGCATCTGGCCTTTCACAAGGCGACGCAGACATTGTGCGGAGAGCCTGTCAGCGGCGAAGAGCTACCCTATCACTATTTCGAATGGAGCGGGATCCGGGTCCCGGACCCGCTGCCGCCCAAGCGGGACCTGTTTCAGGAATGGAATGGCGGCCAGATCTGCCGGGCCTGCCTGTTGCGGGCGATGCTGACC
>JAGPGI010000164.1 GCA_018056045.1 Paracoccus sp. (in: a-proteobacteria) | reverse complement strand
CTGGCATGGAACTCCGGCGTCGCGGCACGGCGCGCCAGCATCTGGCGCAGCCCCGAAAACACCCGCGCCGCCGCACTGTCGGGGGCCGAGGCCATACCCTCAACCCGGTCCCAATCCATGATCGGGCGGTGCAGCCAGCGGCTGTCATGGGCATGCGGCTGATAGTCGTGATAGCCGTAATCGTTCAGCAGCGCGATCTCGTCGCCCATATAGATCAGGGGCAGCCCGGCATGGCTGGCCATCAGCGCATGGCCCATCAGGATGCGGTCGACGGCGCGGTCGATGGCCTCGGCATCCCCGGTCGCCTCGGCCTTTTCCAGCCCGGCAAGCGAGGCGCAGGTGCCGCTGATCCGCTTGTCGCCGGTTTCGGGGTTGTATTGGAACAGCTCGCCCTTGGCGAAGGAATCCGGGAACACGCCCTCGTAGAAATCCGACAGGAAAGCGCGGTGCAGCCGGCCGTTCAGACCCACGGCGGCGGCGTCCTCGTCGGTGACGGCCCAGCCGATATCGTCATGGCAGCGCAGGTAATTGGCGTAGGTCGCATTGGTCAGCGTGCCCGGAAAATGCGTCGCCATCACATGCGTCATCAACTGCGTGTCGCGCGACGCGAGCGCCGACCAGAACTGCACCATCAGCGAGTTGTGATAGGCCAGATTGCCTTCCTTGCCGTCATGCTCGCCCCGGCCCAGATAGGGCAGCATTTCCTCGGGGCTGACGATGGCCTCTTCCAGATGGATGACGGATGGCGCAACGATTCGGCAGGCGGCGCGCAGGGCTTGCAGGATCATATGCGCCTCGGGCTCGGACTGGCAGCGGGTGCCCATGCGCTTCCACAGGAAGGCGACAGCATCCAGCCGCATGATCTCGACGCCCTTGTTGGCAAGGTTCAGCATGATCTCGGTGATTTCCAGAAACACCTGCGGATTGGCCCAGTTCAGGTCCCACTGATGTTCGTTGAAGGTGGTCCAGACCCAACGCTGGCAATCCTCGTACCAGGTGAAGTTGCCGGGCGCGTTGTCGGGGAAAACCTCGGTCAGGGTTTTCTCGTATTGCTTGGGCAGGGTGTCGTCGGGAAACATCAGGTAATAGTCCTGATATTTCGCATCGCCCTTGCGCGCGGCCTTGGCCCAGCGATGCTCCTTGGCGGTGTGGTTGATCACCAGATCGACGCAGACGCTGATGCCCCGGTCGCGGCAGGCTTTGGTCGCGGCCTCGAAATCCGCCATGTCGCCGTAAAGCGGGTTGATGGCGCGGTAATCCATCACCGAATAGCCACCGTCATTGTCGCCCTTGCGCGGTTTCAGGCAGGGCATGAAATGGACATAGTTGATGCCCAGATCCTTCAGGTAATCCAGCCGCCCGACGACGCCCTTCAGGTCATTGGCGAAGCGGTCGATATAGAAACAGTATCCGGCCATGCCGGGACGCATGAACCAGTCCGGTTCAAGATCGCGGATCATGTCCAGCCGTTTCAGGTCATCGGGCCGCTGGTGCCATGCATCCCGCAGCGCCTTGTCCAGCCCCTTGCGGAAGGCCGCGAACCCCGGATGCGCGCCGTAAAGCCGCGTCAGCATACCCCACAGATCGTCATGGCTGCGGGCATAGCGCAGATCGAACAGCGTGTCGTCCGCAATGCCGGGTGCCGGGGCTGCTTTGGTCATGAACGCGTCTCCTTTACGGGTTCTGTCGTGTAAATGGGCTGATCGGTGAAACGGGACAGGCGGCCGGGGCAGGTCAGCGCGACTCGGCACGCGATTGCGGGTCCGTGACCCGCCGCAAGCGATAGTGGCTAATGCCGCATCCTCCCCCAAGATGTGACATGGCCTGTGCCGCTGATTCCAGCAGCGACAGCTTGTCACGCGCTTCTTTGCCGATTCCTAGCAAATTTATCTTTCCAAATCGATTTGGATTGTTAACTTCGGGGCACTTTTTTGGAATCACCGACTGCGTCAGCGATCTGCCGCCAGCCCCCTTCTCCCCGGCGCCATCCGCGTCCGGGGACCGGATGGGGCATGGCACAGGCATGCCCGCGCATCTGCACAAAGGCACGGCAAGAACGCGTTTCTAACGAGGGGGATGCCCCATGAGGGCAAGGGGAGGAGGCTTCGCATGACAGCAAATGTCATGGTCATCGTCGAGCGCCAGTTCGACTATCCGCGGCAGGTGGTGTTTCGCGCCTGGACCGCGC
This sequence comes from Paracoccus sp. (in: a-proteobacteria), assembly GCA_018056045.1. GTDB lineage: Bacteria > Pseudomonadota > Alphaproteobacteria > Rhodobacterales > Rhodobacteraceae > Paracoccus. The sequence continues at coordinate 4,233 of JAGPGI010000164.1, read as the reverse complement.
CTGAGGAAATGGCCCGGTGGCGCGGCAGCCCCGGCTGGCATGTCGAGGCCGAAACCGTCACGTCCGACCTGCGGGCGGGCGGGCGCCATCACCACGTCAAGCTGCGCGACAACGATCCCAGCGTGCGTGTGACCACGGATGCGGTCTTTACCGAGTATTTCGAACCCGACGTCTTTGTCGCCCGCCAGCGCATCACCGGCGATCCCGGTATAGATCCCGACAAGCCGCTGGAATTGCGGGTCGAGTTCACCAAGACGGGCCGCGATGGCACGCTTTTGCGCATCGTGCAGGGCCCCTATGACGCCGAGGTTGCCGGTTTCCACAGCAAGGGCTGGGAACTGGAACTGGGACGGCTTCAGGAATTTCTGGATCGCACCGCAGGAGACGTCAGATGAGCGTTCAGACCGAGGGCGCTGTCAGCGCCGCTCTGCCCGATGGCGGGGAAGACCTTACCCACACCACCATCGTGCGGCAAAAGCCCCTGATGGACATGCGCCAGATTCTGCTGATGAATTTCGGCTTTTTCGGCATCCAATACAGTTTCGGGATGCAGCAGACGGCGATCAACCCGATCTTTCAGTTCATCGGCGCCAACGCCCATGACCTGCCGATCCTGAACCTGGCCGGGCCGGTGACGGGCCTCTTGATCCAGCCGATCATTGGCGCGCTTTCCGACCGCACCTGGAGCCCGCGCTGGGGCCGCCGGAAACCGTTCTTCCTGATCGGCGCCATCGGCTGTTCGATCTGTCTGTTCCTGTTCCCCTTTGTCTCGGCCTTGTGGATGGCGGTCCTGCTGCTTTGGCTGCTCGATGCCAGCAACAACACCGCGATGGAGCCTTACCGCGCCTTCATCGCCGACAAGCTGCCGCCCTCGCAGCTGGGCAAGGGGTTTCTGGCGCAAAGCTTTTTCACCGGCTTCGGGATCACGCTGGCGAACCTGTCGCTGTTCGTGTTCCAGAACCTGATCGACGGCGCGACCGAGGCAGGCATTCCCTATTGGGTCGTAGGTTCCTTCATGCTGGGCTCGGTCTGCTCGATCGGATCGGTGCTGATCTCGGTTCTGACCACGCCCGAGATCCCGCCGACCGAGGCGGAACTCAAGGCGCTGCGCGAGAAAAAGGGCAGCGCGCTGGGTTTTGTGCGCGAGATCTGGGATGCCATCGTCGAGATGCCGGTCGAGCTGCGCAAGCTCGGGCTGGTCTATCTGTTCCAGTGGTATGCGATGATGTGCTACTGGCAATATGTCACGCTTTCGATGGCGAAATCGGTCTGGGGCACCACCGACGCGCATTCCGAGGGCTTCAAGGAGGCCGTCGGCTGGACCGGGCTGATCAACGGCTGGTACAATATCGTGACCTTCATGATCGCGTTCTCGCTGGTCGCATTCGCACGCCGGCGCGGGGCGAAGTTCGTCCACATGACCTGTCTGCTGCTGGCCTCGGCGGGGCTGCTGATTTTCCCGCATCTGACCAACAAGTATCTGCTGTTCATCCCGATCATCGGTCTGGGCATCGCCTGGGCGTCGATCATGGGGGTGCCCTATATCATGGCGGTGCGGATGATCCCCTCGACCCGCTACGGGGTCTATATGGGCATCATCAACATGATGATCGTGATCCCGATGCTGATCCATTCGGTCACCTTTGGCTGGGTCTATACGCATGTGCTGGGCGACAATCCCAACAACGCCATCACCTTCGCCGCGCTGGGACTGGCGGCGGCGGCGATCGCGATGCTGTGGATCCGCGAGCCCCCCATCGTGCGTGATGTCGACGACGTGATGGTGATGCCCGGCGGCGGCCACTAGGCCCGAGACAGGAGAAAACAGCATGAACATGACCGATTACAGCGTGGTCGTCGTCGGCACTGACGGCTCGTCGCTGGCCGAGCCGACCGTCGCCCGCGCCGCATGGCTGGCCAAGCACGAGGATGCCGATCTGGTGATCGTCTGCGCCTATAGCCGGCTGTCGCCGCGCGCCGAGGCCAAGAACGTCGCCACCCTTGGCGGCGATCCGCGCGGGGGCGAGGTCCTGGGCCGCGCCGCCGCCAATGAGGCGCTGACCCGCGCCGTCGCGGTGGCCTCGAATCATCGCGCCACGGTCACCGCGGCGCTGATGATCGAGGGCGACCCGGCCGAGGCGCTCATCGAGACGGTCAAGAAATATCAGGCCGAGGTGCTGGTCCTGGGCGCGCGTTCCGACGTCAGCTTTGCCGAACGCCTGCTGGGCACGCTGGCGCGCGAGATCGTCGACCGCGCCTTTTGCGACATCCTGATCGTGCGTCCCAACCAGCCGGGCGAAATCCCGGTGCCACAGGACGCCGAGGCCTAGGCTCTCCCCCTTTGCCCGGCGGAACGGGGCGCGCGGCGACGGGCCGCGTGCCCCGTTCATCATTTTTGCGGCGGAGCAGCCACCGAGGCGCCCGCGACCGCGCAGGGCGCGATCAGCTTTTGCAACCGACCCGCCCCCTCGCCGTCGATGGCCTTGCCCAGAAATTCCGCGATATCGCCCCAGGCGTCGGTAAAGGCCGAAGCCGTCCCCGAAATCTCCGGCGACAGCCCCGCGCGCGGATAGCGCGCCAGCATGTCGTCATGGGCCATGACCGAGACATCGCCCGGCACCGACAGCCCCAATCGCTGCAAGGCCCGCATCACTCCGGTTGCCAGCACCAGATTGCCGACCATGATCGCCGTCGGCGCCCTGCCCTGCTCGCCGAACAGCCCAAGCGTCGCCGCCTCGCCGAAATGCTCGGTCATCATGCCGCGACGGATCAGGTCGGCGCGCGGGGTCAGGCCGCGCGCCGCCAGAACCTCGGTCATGCCCAGCAGACGCTCCTGCGCGGAAAAGCTGTCCTCGGGGCCGTCGATAAAGGCGATGTCGTGATGCCCCAGATCAGCGAGCCGCGTCGCCATCATCCGGCCCAGAGCATGGTTGTCCAGATCGACGAACGGGTAATCCGCCACCTTCGCCGCCCGGCCATGGGTGACAAAGGGGATGGATTCGCGCATCAGGAAAGCCAGCGTGCCCGGATCGGCGCTGGGATTGACGACGACGAAGCCGTCCACCGCGCCCTGCTGAAAGAGCCGCGTATAGGATTGCATGCTCGAACTCGCGCGGGGCATCACGTTCAACACCACCAGCACGTCGCGTTTCCAGAATTCCTGCGCCAGCCCCAGCAGGATTTCCAGCAAGATATTGCTTTCCTCCTGCTCGGAGTTTTCCGGCACCACCAGACCGACGATCCCCGACCGCCCCATGCGCAACCGCCGCGCATTGGGGTTCGGACGATAGCCCATCTGCTGGACGACCTCCTCGACACGCTGGCGCGTCTGCTCGCTGACATCGGGGTAGCCCCCCAGCGCGCGGCTGACCTGCGACGGCGAAAGGCCAAGGCGTTGGCCGATATCTTTCAAGGTCACCAAAGGCTGCGCCCGTCAAATGATAGTTCCGTGGCGCGCTGCCGCCCGCCATCTCCGCCTGACCGCACGCGCGATGGTGCGGGTTCTCTTCCCCTCACTGTTGGCGGGTCGGCCCTGTTTTTGCAAGGTGATTTGCCAAGGTGATTTGCAGCAGGGCCGGGCGGGCCATCGGGACAAATCCGCACCCCTCGCCCCGCCAGCCGGTCCGGCCACGGGCATGACCAGCCCGCAAGGGGCACCTGTCTCGACAGCGATGTTTTGGGAAGAATGGTGCCGCAGAAGGGACTCGAACCCCCGACCCCAACATTACGAATGTCGTGCTCTACCAGCTGAGCTACTGCGGCATCCGCGCCGATGTATCAGCGCAAACCGATCCTCGCAAGACGCATTTCGCGCCCGATCGGACCTATGGTGATGGCAAGGCGACAGGATCGCCCGGCCGGTGCGGGCACCGCCGCAAGGCGGCGGCATGCGCGCCGCGCCGGATAACAGGTTCCGGCGCGGCACGAAAGAGCACTCAGCGCCCTTTGGCCGCCGCAGGAAGCTCGTCCAGCGGCTCGACATCGGGACGCACCGGCAGGATGTCGCCCTGCGTCGCGATATGCGGCCTGTGCGAGGGCGGCGGGGCGGCGGGGGGCACGACCGGTTCAGGCTCGGGGTCGGTAACGGTCATCGCCGGCTCGGTGGCGCTGTCGTAATCCGATTCCCGGGGCACCATACCGGGCGTGACATGCGGCTGATGCGGCTCGGGCGCCTTGGCCTCGGGCGCGGCGGGCGCCGGCTGATCATCGTCGGGTTCGTCGCCGATCATGCCC
>JAGPGI010000163.1 GCA_018056045.1 Paracoccus sp. (in: a-proteobacteria) | reverse complement strand
CCGCAGCCCTGATGGCCCGGGTGGATGGCGTCATCACCATCACCTCGACCATGGGCTTTGAGGCCCTGCTGCGCGGATTGCCGGTCACGACGCTGGGCGCGCCCTTTTATGCCGGGTGGGGGCTGACGCAGGATCTGGGCCCGGTGCCGGGACGGCGGCGGACGCAGGCCAGCCTTGCGCAGTTGATCCATGCCGCGCTGATCGCCTATCCGCGCTATTTCGACCCGGTAAGCCACCTGCCCTGCCCGCCCGAGGTTGCGCTGACGCGGCTGGCCGATCCTGCATTCGCGACCGGCGGCGCGCGGCTGCGGCTGCTGGCCAAGGCGCAGGGGCTTTTCAGCGGCTATGCCTGGATCTGGCGGCGCTAGGCGCGCAGCCAGCGATGCATGAGATCGGGACCGATCCGCCGGGTATCGACCAGCCGAAAGCGCGGGGCATCGGCCAGATGCTCTAGCCCCAGCGCGCCGATGGCCGGGCGCCCCTCGGCCCCCAGCGCCAGTCCCGCCGTATAGCCGACCAGTTGATCGACCAGACCGGCGCGCAAAAGACTGGCGGCCAGTTCGCCGCCGCCCTCGCAAAAGACCCGCGTCAGGCCACGGGCGCCAAGCTCGGCCATGAAGGCCTCGGGCGGGCCCGAAACCTGCCAGAGCGGGCCGTGATCTGCGTCCTCGGCCGGCAGATCCGGCAGCGCGCCGCCTGAAACCACGATGCGGACCGGCTGGCGGACCGCGCCAAAGCCGCGCACATTCAGGGCCGGACGGTCGGCGCGGGCGGTGCCTCCGCCGACCATCACCGCGTCATGGGTCAGGCGCAGCGCATGGACATGACGGCGTGCCTCGGGGCCGGTGATCCACTGGCTTTCGCCCGATTGGGTGGCGATGCGGCCATCGAAGCTGCTGGCCAGCTTCAGCGTCAGCATCGGCCGCCCCTGCACCACCCGCGTCAGAAAGCCGCGCTGCAATTCCCGCGCTTCGGCCTCGCAGACGCCTTCGGTCACCTCGATGCCGGCGGCGCGCAGAATCGCATGGCCACGTCCGGCGACGCGCGGATCGGGATCGGTCATGGCGCTGACGACGCGGGCAATGCCGGCACCGGCCAGCGCCTCGGCGCAGGGGGGCGTCTTGCCGTGATGGGCGCAGGGCTCAAGGATGACATAGGCGGTGGCCCCCCGCGCGGCGGCGCCGGCCTGCCTCAGCGCCATGACCTCGGCATGCGGGCGCCCGCCCGGCTGCGTCCAGCCGCGACCGACCACCACGCCATCACGCAAGATCACGCAGCCGACCGCGGGATTGGGCCATGTATTGCCCATGCCCCGGCGCGCCAGCGCCAAGGCGTGGCGCATGTGGTGGGCGTCGCTCACTCTTCGGGCGCGGTCGGGCGCAGTTCCGAGACGAACTTGTCGAAATCGTCCGCCGCCTGGAAGTTCTTGTAAACGCTGGCAAAGCGGACATAGCCGACGGTGTCGATGCGCGCGAGCGTCTCCATCACGATCTCGCCGATCACCTTCGAGGGGATATCGGTTTCGCCCATGCTTTCCAGCCGCCGCACGATCCCCGAGATCATCTGGTCGATGCGCTCGGGCTCGACCGGGCGCTTCTGCATGGCGATGCGGATCGAGCGCTCCATCTTGGTGCGGTCGAAATCCTCGCGCCGGCCACTGGTTTTGACCACAACCAGATCGCGCAACTGCACGCGCTCATAGGTGGTGAAGCGCCCGCCGCAGGCCGGGCAGAAGCGCCGGCGCCGGATGGCCACGTTATCCTCGGCCGGACGCGAATCCTTGACCTGGGTATCGACATTTCCGCAGAACGGGCAGCGCATCCCTTGTTTCCTCAAAGCCGCAAACCGCTGTCAGTATAGGCGGCCCCAAACCACTTGGGTAGTGCGTTGCGCGGGCCACAAGATCGGCCATGTCGATTTCTGAAGAAACTTGACGCAAGGGCAACAGCGTCCTGCCCGCGATCCGGGTCAAATTGCTGCGCTTGCATCTCGACAGAAGATGCGGCGCATGCAAACATCCCGCCCAATCGGCTGCCAAAAAGGCCGATCAAAGCGGAGGAACTAATGAAAAAGACCAACAAGCTTGACCGGCGCGCGTTTCTGACCCGTGCCACCGTCGGCGGCGCGACTGCCGCTGCCGGTGCCGCGCTGGCCGCGCCCGCGATCGCGCAGGAAATGCCCGAAGTGAAGTGGCGCCTGACCTCGTCCTTCCCGAAATCTCTGGACACGATCTATGGCGGCGCCGAGGTGCTGTCGAAATATCTGTCCGAGGCGACTGGCGGCAAGTTCCAGATCCAGGTCTTTGCCGCCGGCGAGATCGTCCCCGGCCTGCAAGCGGCCGATGCGGTGAGCGAGGGCACGGTCGAGGCCTGCCACACCGTCGGCTATTACAGCTGGGGCAAGGATCCGACCTTCGCGCTGGGTTCGGCCGTGCCTTTCGCGCTGTCGGCCCGGGCGATGAACGCCTGGCAGTATCATGGCGGCGGCATCGACCTCTACAACGAGTTTCTGGCCGGCCATAACATCTTCGGTCTGCCCGGCGGCAATACCGGCGCCCAGATGGGCGGCTGGTTCCGCAAGGAAGTCAACACGGTCGAAGATATGAAGGGTCTCAAGATCCGCGTCGGCGGCTTTGCCGGCAAGGTGATGGAGCGTCTGGGCGCCGTGCCCCAGCAGATCGCGGGCGGCGACATCTATCCGGCGCTGGAAAAGGGCACCATCGACGCGTCCGAATGGGTCGGCCCCTATGACGACCAGAAGCTGGGCTTCTACAAAGTGGCGCCCTATTACTACTATCCGGGCTGGTGGGAAGGTGGGCCGACCGTCCACTTCTTCTTCAACAAGGCGCAATACGAGGCGTTGCCCGACAACTACAAGTCGCTTCTGCACACCGCCGCGCAGGCCGCGGATGCCAACATGCTGCAGATGTATGACCACCTGAACCCCATCGCGCTGAAAGAGCTGGTGGCGGCGGGCGCGCAGCTGCGTCCCTTCAGCGCCGAGATTCTGGATGCCTGCTACAAGGCCGCGGGCGAGGTCTATGCCGAGATGGAAGCCTCGAACCCGGCCTTCAAGAAGATCTGGGATTCGCTGAAGGTGGCCCGCGCGGACTGGTATCTCTATAACCAGACCGCCGAATACACCTATGACACCTTCATGATGATCCAGCAGCGCAACGGCACGCTGTAAGCATCTGACGGAACAGGAAAAGCCGCCGCATCTTGCGGCGGCTTTTTCATGTCCGCAGGGCTGCGATGAGGCGGCGGCAGGAACGAAAAAAGGCGACCCGAAGGCCGCCTTTTCCGATGTTCTTTCCGCGCCTCAGTTCGTGGGCTGCGGGGCCGGCTGGGCCGGTTCCTGAGCCGGTTCCTGAGCCGGAGCGCCAAGGCCCGGAGGCGGACCTGCCAGCGGGTCGAGCCCGCCTGCCGCAGGGGCCGCGCCCGTGGCCGGCGCCGTGCCGGCGGGTGCTGGCGGCGTGCCGAAATTCGGCGCGCCTCCCAGACCGCCCGGTGCCGGAACACCACCCGGCGCGGCGCCGGGCGCTGCACCCGGCGCGCCCGGAGGTGCGAAGGGATTGCCGCCAAGGCCGCCCAGTCCACCATCCAGACCGCCGCCAAGACCGCCCAGACCGCCCCCGGAGGGAATCTCGATCTTGACGTTCGAAGTGTCGATCGGCGCGCCCTTGTAATGCATGACCATGCCCGGGAACATCAACACGATGGCGATCATCGCGATCTGGATGCAGACAAAGGGAACCGCGCCCCAATAAATCTGCCCGGTCGTGACCGGCGCCATGGTCAGGCCGGTCACCTTGTCCTGATAAGGCGCCTTGGGCGCCACCGAACGCAGGTAGAACAGCGAGAAGCCAAAGGGCGGATGCATGAAGCTGGTCTGCATGTTCACGCCCAGCAGGACGCCGAACCAGATCAGGTCGATCCCCATCGCTTCGGCCGCCGGTGCCAGCAGCGGCACGATGATGAAGGCCAGTTCGAAGAAGTCGAGGAAGAAGGCCAGCAGGAAGACTAGCACCGACACCGCGATCAGGAAGCCGTATTCGCCCCCCGGCAGCGAGGTCAGCAAATGCTCGACCCAGATATGCCCGTTCACGCCATAGAAGGTCAGCGAGAAAACCCGCGCCCCGATCAGGATGAACATGACAAAGGACGACAGCCGCGTCGTCGCCAGCAGCGCCTGACGCACCACGTCATAGTTCAGGCGCCCCTTGACCAAAGCCAGCAGCAACGCGCCGACGGCCCCCATGGCGCCGCCCTCGGTCGGGGTGGCGATGCCCAGGAAGATCGTGCCCAGCACCAGAAAGATCAGCGCCAGCGGCGGGATCAGCACGATGATGACCTGCTGCGCAAGGCGCGACATCAGGTTCAGCTTCAGGTTCTTGTCCAGCACCGCGAAGACATAGATCGCGATCACGCCGATCGCAGGTGCCAGAATATCGGCATCCTTGCCCTGCGTCGGATGCAGCCACAGGAAGAGCAGATAGGACAGGCCCACCGTCGCCACGATCGCGACCAGCAGCGAGGTCACGCCCGAGCCCAGCGTCCGCGCCTCGGGCGGCAGGGCCGGCAGGCGGTTCGGATGGATGATCGACATCACGAAAATGTAGAGCATGTAGAGGATGGTCAGCACCAGCCCCGGGATCAGCGCCCCGGTATACATGTCCCCGACCGAACGGCCGAGCTGGTCGGCCAGAACGATCAGCACCAGCGAGGGCGGGATGATCTGCGCCAGCGTCCCCGAGGCGGCGATGACGCCGGTGGCGACGCGCCGGTCATAGCCATAGCGCAGCATGATCGGCAGCGAGATCAGGCCCATCGCGATCACCGAGGCCGCGACAACGCCCGTGGTCGCCGCAAGCAACGCGCCCACGATCACCACCGCATAGGCCAGACCGCCACGGATCGGACCGAACAGCTGGCCGATCGTGTCCAGAAGATCCTCGGCCATGCCCGATTTCTCAAGCACGATGCCCATGAAGGTAAAGAAGGGAATCGCAAGTAAGGTGTCATTCGACAAGACCCCCCACAGCCGTTCCGGCATGGCGTTCAGAAGCGGCCAGCTGAGGTTGATCGAGCCACCCGACAAGGGTGCCAGTTCCACGCCAATGACGAAGAACAACAGCCCGTTTGCCGCCAGCGCGAAGGCCACCGGATATCCGAACAGCAAAAACAGCACGAGCGAGGCAAACATGATCGGCGCCATGTTCATCGCAATGAATTCCATCATTTGCGGCTCTCCTCACGGCTGTCGCCGGCATGCAATCCAGCCTCCATCTCGCGGACCATGGCCGCGCCCTCAAGCTCGGCCGCCTCGTGATGCGAGACGAAGGGGTTGGGGTCCTCGATCACGCCACGCATGATGGCGATCTTCTTGATGATTTCGGAAATGCCCTGCCAGAACAGCATGACAAAGGCGATCAGCAGCATCGCCTTGGCCGGCCACAGGATCAGGCCGCCCGAATTGGTCGAGACCTCGCCAATGCGATAGGAGCGCATGACCCACGGATAAAGGAAGTAGATCATCAGCGTGACGAAGGGCATCAGGAAGAACAGGTGCCCGATCAGGTCGATCCAGTGCTGGGTGCGCCGCGACCACATCCCGTAGATGATGTCGATGCGGATATGCTCGTTCTCTTTCAGCGTATAGGCCGCCGCGCCCAGAAAGGCCGCGCCGTAAAGATACCATTGCAGTTCCAGCCATGAGTTCGACGACGTGTTGAACACCTTGCGAATGATCGCGTTGGCGGCGCTGACCAGCACCGCCACCAGGATCAGCCAGCTGACATTCCTGCCTATGAATGTGTTGACGCGGTCGATTCCGCGCGAAAGCCCTAATAGGGCATCCATAAGATAACCTCCCCCTTGTATATCCTGACCCGTTTTCCCGGATAGGTGGCCGTTGTATCGGCCTGTTCGTGTAGTCGCCTGATATGAAGGATCGGCCATTTCCGGTCAAGGAAAAGCACCGTTACTGGCGGCCTGAACCCCCTGTTTTGGCCGCTAGATGAACAGCGTCAAGGCGACCAGTCCGGCGGCTTCGCCGACCTGCTGCATGGCGCCCAGAACGTCGCCGGTCTGACCGCCGATGGCGCGCATGGCGCGCCGCGCCAGCCAAATCTGCGCGGCGCCAATCGCCAGCGCCGTTGCCGCCCACGAGGCCAGCGGCAGGCCCGAGGCCGTGGCCGGCAGGACCAGCGCCAACGCCGCCAGCAGCAGCGCCACGGCGGTCTTGCGCGGGGCCGGCCGCCCGGCCTGCCGGCCCAGCCCGTCCATGCGCGCGGGTGGCATCAGCCCCAGCCCCGCGGCCATTCCCGCGCGTGAGGCCGCAGCCACCCCGATCAGCCCCGCCGCCGCCGCCCCGGCACCGTGCCCGGCCAGCGCCGCCAGGGCCGGGATGCGCAGGCCGGTGACGAT
>JAGPGI010000162.1 GCA_018056045.1 Paracoccus sp. (in: a-proteobacteria) | reverse complement strand
GTGATGAAAGCGTGCCCCCTGTCCGATTCGAACGGACGACCTACCGCTTACAAGGCGGTTGCTCTGGCCAGCTGAGCTAAGAGGGCGACGCCACCTCCGTTTAACCGAGGAGAGTCCTCCGGGCAAGGCAATTGGCCGGCTTTTCGCCCGCCTTGCCGCGTCACACCCAAGGCCGGCGCTGCCGGCGATCGGGTCCGCCCCCGCACCAGCCTCGATCTGCCTGTCAGCTCATCGTCACGGCACGAACCGTATCGACCAGTTGCCACGATTCGAGCGGATGGGGCAGCCATCCCGAGGCTCCGATATTGCGCGCGCGCGTGCGCAGCTCGCCGCTCGTGTTGGCCGACATCACCAGAATCGGCACCGTGCGCAGATAATCCAGCCGCCGCACGGCCTCGATAAAGCCGAACCCGTCAAGCTGCGGCATGCTGATGCCGGTGATGATGACATCGGGGCGCAGCAACATCAGCTGGCTAAGCCCCTCGATCCCGTCGGCGCTGATTGTCACCGTGCAGCCAGCCGCAGCCAGCGCCGCCTCGGCCGGATCCCGCATTCGCGGATGGCGATGCTGCAAAAGCACCTGCAATGCCAGCGGCGATGCATTCGCCTGATGCCCAGCGCCGGCGCGCCGGCTTGCCCGTGCAACCATATGCCACCCCTTCACTCACTCGACACCGAGGTTCGCACAAGAAGGTTAAGCATCGGTTGACGCTGAACCGGAAACCCGGCACCAAACGCCCCGGAACCCGATCCCGCGCCGGCATGGCACCGCCCCTGCCTGCGCATGGGGCTTGCATTTGTGCGGAATAGGGACTATCTGGCGCGCACTTCACAGGTGGGGTCGGGCCCCGGAGGGAGACATCCTTCGACGGTCCACCGGTTGGGGCTTAGCCCTGAAAACCCCGCCAAGGCGCAAACCGGAAAGGACATGGACATGGCGCTTCCCGAATTCAACATGCGTCAGCTCTTGGAAGCTGGCGTTCACTACGGCCACCAGACTCAGCGCTGGAACCCCCGTATGGCCGAGTTCATCTATGGTGAACGTAACGGCATTCACATCTTCGACCTGACCCAGACCGTTCCGATGCTGGACGCGGCGCTGCAGGTCGTGCGCGACACCGTCGCCAAGGGTGGCCGGGTGCTGTTCGTCGGCACCAAGCGTCAGGCGCAAAAAGCCATCTCGGACGCCGCCGAGAAATCGGCTCAGTATTACATGAACCACCGCTGGCTGGGTGGCACGCTGACCAACTGGAAAACCGTGTCGCAGTCGATCCAGCGCCTGAAGGCGCTTGACGAGACGCTGACCTCGGGCGCCGAGGGCCTGACCAAGAAAGAGCGTCTGCAGATGGAACGCGAGCAGGCCAAACTGCAGGCCTCGCTGGGCGGGATCCGCGAAATGGGCGGTCTGCCGGACCTGCTGTTCGTGATCGACGTCAACAAGGAAGACCTGGCCATCGCCGAGGCGAACAAGCTGGGCATCCCGGTCGTCGCCGTGGTCGATACCAACTGCTCGCCCAAGGGCGTTGACTACATCATCCCCGGCAACGACGACGCCGCCCGCGCCATCGCGCTGTACACCGATCTGATGAGCCGCGCGGCTCTGGACGGCATGACCGCACAGATGGGCGCCGCCGGTGTCGATCTGGGCGCGCTGGAGGCCACCCCGGTCGAAGAGCTGGACGCCGAAGCCACCGAGGAAGCCACCGCCTGATCGGCGAGCAAAGGCTTTACGGGACACATTCATCAGGCGGGGATCAGCCCCGCCTGACGCATTGAAAGCAAGGAGACATCCGATGGCTATCACCGCTGCGATGGTGAAAGAGCTGCGCGAAACGACCGGCGCAGGCATGATGGACGCCAAGAAGGCGCTGACCGAAACCGATGGCGACATGGAAGCCGCCATCGACTGGCTGCGCACCAAGGGTCTGGCGAAAGCCGCCAAGAAGGCCGACCGCGTCGCGGCCGAGGGCCTCGTGGGCGTGCAGGTGACGGCCGGCCGCGGCGTCGCCGTCGAAATCAACTCGGAAACCGATTTCGTCGCCAAGAACGCCGATTTCCAGCAACTGGTCCGCGAAGTCACCGACGTGGCGCTGCAGACCGCCGAAGATGTCGAGGTGCTGCGCGCCACCCATCTGAACGGCAAGCCGGTCTCGGAAGTGCTGACCGACGCCATCGCCCGCATCGGCGAGAACCTGACGCTGCGCCGCATGCATGTGCTGGAAGGCGACACGATCGTCTCCTATGTCCACAATGCCGCCGCAGACGGTCTGGGCAAGATCGGCGTTCTGGTCGCGCTGAACGGTCCGGCCGAAAAGGCGCAGGCCATCGGCAAGCAGTTCGCCATGCATATCGCCGCGACCAACCCGGTCTCGCTGTCGGAAGCCACGCTGGACCCGGCCGTGCTGGAGCGTGAACTGCAGGTGCAGACCGCCAAGGCGCTGGAAGAAAACGCCTCGTCGGACAAGCCCAAGCCCGAAGCGGTGATCCAGAACAACATCATCCCCGGCCGGATGAAGAAGTTCGTCGCCGAGAACACGCTGCTGGGTCAGCCCTTCGTGATCAACCCCGACCTGACCGTCGAGCAGGCCGCGAAAGAGGCTGGCGTCGAGATCACCGGCTATGCCCGCGTGATGGTCGGCGACGGCATCGAGAAGAAAGAAGAAGACTTCGCAGCCGAGGTCGCCAAGACCCTCAGCGGCGCCTGATCGCCCTTGGGCCCGCCCTGCGGGTCCTGCTCGGAACACAAAAGCCCGCCAGTTCAGGACTGGCGGGCTTTTTCATGCCCGGGCCGGTCTGCAGCCCCCTGCCCCCGATCGCCCGCTCCGATCGCCCGCGGGCCGCGACGCTCAGGTTTCGGGAAGATGTTCGCGCATATAGTCGCTTGAATGCACGACGGTCGCAAAGTCCCAGGACTCGGCCGCCCCGACCTCTGTCCCGGCTTGCGCGGCAGCCTGCCGCATCGTGCAGCGCTCTCCCGGATCGACGAAAATCTGCCTGCGGCTTGTCGCCAGCAAGACCGCCTGCGCCGTGGTCCGTGCCCCCAGCGCCTTGCGGGCAAGACGCAGGTGTTTTTCCACCGTCGAGGGCGTCACGTCCAGTAGTTCCGAGATTTCCTGCGTGGTGCGGCCAACCGAAATGCATTCCAGCACCTCGCGCTGGCGCGCGGTCAGCACCTCGTTCGGCGGCGCATAGGGCAGGCCGGCAAGGCGCAGATGCACCAGCCCGGTCAGCGCCTCGATCTGCGGCTGGTGCATGCGCCAATGCTCGTCCAACTGGTCCTGACGCTGGCCGATCGCACCGCTCATGATGACGCCGGCGCGCACGCGATGCACGCTGTCGGCGAGGCTGATGGCATAGCCCGAAACATGACCATAGCGGGTGAACAGATCCAGCCCCCGCAGCTCGTTGTCGGTCAGACGTCCCGCCAGGCGCCGAGCCTGCAGCCAGTCCCAGCTTTCACTGCCCTTGTGATGCGTCATCCAGCGATACATCGGCACGCTGTCAAACAGGTTCTGCGCCACCAGGTCCTGCAGCAGCCGCTGCGAATAGCTGGACAGGAACAGGCTGTCATCGGCGACCTGTTCATTGGTCGCGCGCAGCAGACGCACGCCATGATAGGCAGCATATGGAAAGCCCCATTCGGCCAGACGTGTCGCATATAACTGCCAGACACTCTCGACCGAGCGGGCCGCGAGAATCGTCGCTATTGCCTGTAGCATCTTCGTGCGTCCTGATTACGCTGCGCGACGGTTATAAATAAAGTTACGATACGCTACCAACAATTGAAACATTCTTATCCAGTTCACGAATTCGTTCAATATAGCCCTGCGCGTCTGACGCGACGGAATTTCCCGACTTGGGCATGAAAATAAACAAAAATCAATCAACTCATGCAAATCCCCTGTGGATGCGCCGGCTCGGTGCGGCAAGGACACGGCGCCGCGGTCAGATCAAAACCACCGTAATCAGACGGTTTTCCTGACCGGAATAGATGGATAGTGTGGCCGCCAAACCGGTCAGGAGTTGTTGCGGATGCAGATTGTCTTTCATTGCGGGGTCCACGGCACCGACCTCTACCGCATGGTCAAGACATTGCTGCAAAACCGCGACTGGCTCTTGCGCAACGGGGTCGAGCCGGTCACGCCGAACCGCCACCGCGACCTCTTCAACGAGGCGCTGCTGTCGCTGCATGGCAGCCCTGCGACCCCCGAGATGGAACAGGTGATGCTGGATGCGGTGCTGGATTCCGACAATCCCCGCCGCGTCATCTGCAGCACGCCCTCGTTTCTGGGCCGAGCCCGGCGGGCGATCTCGCGCGACGGGCTCTATGACAGTGCCGCCCAAAAGATGACGGCGCTGACAAATCTGTTTCCCAGCGCCGAAATCGAGTTCTTCATCGGCATGAAGAACCCGGCGACGCTGATCCCATTTATTCTCTCGCAAGAGGGCACCGGCGACTATGACGAAGTGATGGGCGGGATCGACCCGCTCAGCCTTCGCTGGGCGCCGATGATGCGCCGCGTTCTGGCGGCATTGCCGGGGCGCCGCATCGTGGTCTGGTGCCACGAGGACACCTCGCTGATCTGGCCCGAGGTGGTGCGCCGCATCGCCACCATGCCCAATGACGTGCCGCTGAAGGCGGGCCTGCAGATCCTGGGCGACATCCTGCACCCGGACGGCATCCAGATGATCCGCGAGGAGATGGCCAAAGAACCGCGTCTGACCATCGAAAGCCGGCGGCGGATCTTTGCGGCAGCCTTGCAGACGCACGCGCTGCCCGATCAGATGGAAACCAGCATCGAACTGCCGGGCTGGAGCCAGCGGCTGGTTGACCGCATCACCGCCGCCTATGACGAGGACATCGCCGAGATCGCCGCCCTTCCGGGGATCGAGTTCATCACCCCCTGAGCCGGAACGGGCCTGCTCGCCCCCGGTCGGCTTGAGCGTGGTCAAGCCGGCACCGGCAATCGCGGCTATAAGGAGCAAGTCCTTTTGCTCCCGCCCCGATGGAGGTCGCGATCCGCATGCCGCACGCCCCCGCCCTGCCCCGCGCCGCGCTCGGGCTGTAAGCCATGCCGCGACAGCGCCATCCGCTGTGGCACCCTCTGTGGCAGGCCGCCTACCGGCCGCTGTTTCTTGGCGCGGGAATTTGCGCCCTGCTGGCGCCGCTCGTCTGGCTGTGGCCGGGAAAGCTGCCGGCCGATCCGCGTCTTTGGCACCTTCATGAACTGGTCTTCGGCATGTGCGGCGCAGCGGTTGGCGGCTATCTGCTGACCGCGCTGCCGGCATGGACGCGCCCCGTGACGGGACAAGTGTCAGGGCTGGTCTCGTCGCGGACCGTGCTGGTTCTGACGCTGCTCTGGCTGGCGGCCCGGCTGGCACTGCCCCTGTCCGAAAGCCTGCCCTTCGGGCTGCAGCTCGTCATGGCACTGGGCTATTTCGTCCTGCTGGCCATGGCGCTTGCTCGCCACCTGATCGCGGCGCGGCTCTGGGGCCGGCTGTGGGCGGTCGTCGCAATCGCCGCCATGGCGCTGGGGAATGCGGTCCTTCTGGTCGATATGCGCGGCCTCGTGGATATGGCCGCACTGCCGGTGGCGATGGTGCTGCTTTTCGCGGCGCTGATCGGCTGGATCGGCGGTCGTGCGGTGCCTGCCTTTACCCGAAGCTGGCTGCAGCGCGCAGCACCGGACCGGCAGCCGCAGGACCGCCGCGCCATCGCCGTCGCGGCGCTGGTGGCGACAATGCTGGGTGGAGCTCTGGCGCTTGGCGGACAGACAGGCGCGGCGGGGGCCTGTCTGACCCTTGCCGGCATCCTGCAAGGCGTGCGGCTGGCCGGTTGGCAGAGCCGGCTTGCCCGCGGCTACCCGGCGCTTTTGATGCTGCATCTGGCATGGCTCTGGCTGCCCTGCGGCCTTCTTCTGCTGGGCATGTCAACGCTGCGGCCAGACCTGCTGGCGCAGAGCGCGGCGCTACATGCCCTGACCATGGGGGCGATGGGGTCGATGATCCTCGCCATTACCGGGCGCGCGGCGATGGCGCGCCGTGACCGGATGCTGATCGCCGGGCCCGCGCTTATGCTGGCCTTTGCGCTGGTCTGGCTCTCGGCCCTGCCCCGCATCCTCTCCGGCATCACGCCTCCGGACTGGCCCGATCCGGTCCGGGTGTCGGCACTGATGTGGATGCTGGGCTGGGCCGTCTTTCTTGCCGCCTTTCGTCCGGCCCTGAGCGGGCCGGTGCCGGCCCCGGTTCTCAGCGCGCCGCAACGCAAAACCGCAGCCGCGCCGCCTGCCCCCGAGCTTGTCCGCCTTTAGCCGCCGATCAGCGCCGAGGGCTCGCCCCCCTCAAGAAAGGCGTCGATCCGTTCGCGCCAAGGCCCGGTCTCCAGCCCCTTCTGCTTCAGCCAGTCCGGGTTGAAATAGGTCTCGGCATAGCGGTCGCCACTGTCGCAGACCAGCGG
>JAGPGI010000161.1 GCA_018056045.1 Paracoccus sp. (in: a-proteobacteria) | reverse complement strand
CCATAGCCCCGGACGGCATCCTTCTTGGCCTGCGGCGCGGTGCGCGGCATGACCACCGTGCAGGGGATGCCACGCCGGCCGGCGGCATAGCTGAGGCAGGTGCCGTGGTTGCCGCTGGAATGGGTGGCGACGCCGCGCGCCGCCTGATCGTCGCTCAGTCCGAACACCGCGTTGCTGGCCCCGCGCGCCTTGAAGGCCCCGGCCTTTTGCAGGTTCTCGCATTTGAAGAACAGCTCGGCCCCGGTCAGTTCGTTCAGAAAGCGCGAGGTCAGGACCGGCGTGCGGTGGATATGCGGGGCGATGCGGGCGCGTGCGACCAGCATGTCGTCGAGCGTCGGGATATACATGGCGTCCCTCATGCCTCAGGCCGCCTGCTTCAGGGCCGCCGCGGTCGAGCGGCGGTAATGGTCCTGCGCCGCCGCGACCCCCGAGCCCAAGGTGACCGGCAGGCCCAGATCGGCCATGACCATTTCCGCCGTCGCCAGACCCGACAACGCCATGGCGTCGGTCAGGCTGCCCAGATGGCCGATGCGGAAGACCTTGCCGGCCAGTTGCCCCAGTCCGGTGCCAAAGGCCATGTCATAGGTGTCCAGCGCATGGGCGACAAAGCGGTTGGCGTCAAAGCCTTCGGGCATGCGGATGGCGCTGACGCTGTCCGAGTAAAGTGCGGGTTGTGCGGCGCAAAGCCTGAAGCCCCATGCATCGACCGCTGCGCGCACGCCGCCGGCGATGCGGGCGTGGCGGGCAAAGACATTCTCCAGCCCTTCGTCCAGCAGGCGCTGGCAGGCCAGGTTCAAGCCATTGATCAGCCCGACCGGTGGCGTATAGGGATAGCCGTTGCGCGCATAGCCCGAGGCCATGTCGCGGATGTCAAAGAAGGTGCGGGACAGGCGGGCGGTTTCGACGGCCTGCATGGCCTTGGGCGAAAAGGCGGTGATCGCCAGACCGGGAGGAAGCATGAAGCCCTTCTGCGAGCCGGTGACGGCGATATCGACGCCCCATTCGTCCATGCGAAAATCCATCGAGCCGATCGAGCTGACGCCATCGACGAACAGCAGCGCGGGGTGGCCCGCCGCATCCAGCGCCCGGCGGACGGCGGCAATGTCGGATTTCACGCCGGTCGCGGTCTCGTTATGGGTGGCCAGGACGACGCGGATCTCGTGGCCCTTGTCGGCGGTCAGGATCTCTTCGAAGCGGTCGGCGGGGATGCCTTCGCCCCAGGGGGTTTCGACGATGGTGACGTCCAGCCCGTGGCGCTGGCACATGTCGATCCAGCGCAGGCTGAACATGCCGTTGCGCGCCGCCAGCACCTTGTCGCCCGGCGACAGCGTGTTGGTGATTGCCGTTTCCCAGCCGCCGGTCCCGGTCGAGGGGAACAGCAAGACCTGTGCCTGCGTGGTCCTGAGAACCTGCTTCACCCCGTCCAGCGCGGGATGCAGCATCCGCCCGAACACCGGCGAGCGGTGGTCGATCGTGGGCATGTCCACGGCCTTTCGCATCTCCTCGGGGATGTTGGTCGGACCGGGAATAAAGATCGGGTTCTGGCTGGTCATGGCACTCCTCCATTTGTTGTGGATCAGGCTAAGGCACGCCGTCCAGTCGCACAATTTTTCTGAAAAGTATTTCGCAATGGCGGAAAAATCGTGTATTTCCATTTAAAATCAGGAATCTGATCTTTTCCGTTTCCGATTTTCAACTTTCAACGAAACCTATAACAAGTCGAAAGGATTTATTGAATGACGGGGGAAGCACGAAAACGGGGCCGTCCGCGCGGCCGCGCGGCGGGCAGCGAGGATTCGGGTGGCGTGCGGGCGCTGGACCGGGCGCTGGACATTCTGGACGTCATCGCCGGGGCCAGCGGGTTGACGCTGAGCGAGATCGCGCAGCGGCTGGATCTGGCCCCCTCGACCGTGCATCGGGTGCTGGTGACGCTGGCGGTACGGGGCGTGGCGGAAAGCGATCACGCGACCCAGACCTGGCATGTCGGGCCGACGGCCTTTCGCCACGGATCGGCCTTCATGCGCCGCTCGGGGCTGGTCGAGCGCGCCCGCCCGGTTCTGCGCCGGTTGATGGAGGTCACCGGCGAGACCGCCAATCTAGGCATTCTGGATGGCAATGCGGTGCTGTTCCTGAACCAGGCCGAAACCCATGAGACGATCCGCGCCTTTTTCCCGCCGGGCACGCGCTCGCCGCTGCATGCCTCGGGGATCGGCAAGGCGCTGTTGGCGCATATGCGCAGCTTCGAGCTGCGCCAGCTGATGCGCGAGATGCAGCTCTCGCGGTTCACGCCGATGACGCTGAGCGAGCCGCAGGCTTTGCTGGACGATCTGGCGCTGATCCGGGCGCGCGGCTATTCGCTGGACAACGAAGAGCGCAGCCTTGGCATGCGCTGTATCGCCGCGCCGGTCTTTGACCTTGCCGGCGAGGCGGCGGCCGGGATCTCGGTCTCCGGGCCGCTGTCGCGAATGGATGACGGGCGGCTGGAGGCGATGTCGGAAAGCGTGATCGCCGCCGCGCGCGAGCTGTCCTTTGGCATGGTGAAGCGGGCCGAGGACAGATGATTCGCGTCAGACGCGAACGGAGAAATCCTTAAAAAATCGTTAATTTGCTGTGTTTTTCTGCATGAAACCCCGCCGGACTGTGTGATTCACGAACCATTCACGGGCGCCGAGCTAACCTGAACGGGAGATGTAA
This sequence comes from Paracoccus sp. (in: a-proteobacteria), assembly GCA_018056045.1. Lineage (GTDB taxonomy): Bacteria > Pseudomonadota > Alphaproteobacteria > Rhodobacterales > Rhodobacteraceae > Paracoccus. The sequence continues at coordinate 3,782 of JAGPGI010000161.1, read as the reverse complement.
ACTTTTCTGATCCCCTGGCGGGGTCACGAAAACCGGACAGGAGTTCGACCATGGATGATCTTGTCTGCAGTTTCGACAGGCTCGAACCGGGCGAGTTGCGGTTGAGCTGGCCCGAGAGCCTCGCCGGCGATCCGGCGGTTCCGACAGAAAGCGGCATGGTGGATGCCGGGCAATGCTCTAGCCAGATCTATGGCGCCTGCAGCATAGAAAGCTACCGCGCGGCAGGTGCGCTGCATGCCGCCCATCGTGATGCCGGCGGCTTTCTCGACGCGGTGGACCGCTTTGCCGCCCCCGATTACTGGCGGCGCGATTCCGCGGTCAAATCCTGGTTTTACGACAGCCGGCTGGCCAGTGCCGCCGGTCGCAATATCGATGCGGTGCGTGTCTTCTATCATGCCGGCCATGGCCGGACGGATGAGAACGGCCGCTTTCGTCTGCCGATGGGGGCGCTGTGGACGGGCACGGATGCCTGTCTGGACAGCGAGCGGATGTGGCTTGGTGCCGACAAGCTGCGTTATGTGTTTTGGTCAACGAGTGAATCGCTTTGCGTCACTGATGGACGCAATCCCCTTCGCAGTTGGGCGCGCAGCAATGCCGGCCTGCGGATGATGTTCGGCTTTGACACGGTGTGCTGGGACAGCGGCGCCTATGGTGCGAATTTCTGGCGGCACTGGCGCATGGGAAAATCCTTTTCGCAATCCTGGCTGGATGGGGCCTGGGATGTCTCGCATGACCAGAGCCCGGTGGTCGCCGCCTGCGGCGCCAGCCAGCAAGAGGCATTGGCCTCGCTGTTCCATGAGCGCCGCTTTGATGCGGCGCGGGCCAAGGGCGAATGGTGGGCATGGCGCTGGCATACGACCCTTGCCTCGCATCGGCGCGAGCCGGTGCTGGACACGCCCCCCGACGAGCTGCGCACCGCAAGGCTGGTCCCGGTGACCGAGGATATGGCGCTGGCGCATCGGGTGTTGACGGCACTGGGGATCGCACCGCGTCTGGTGCCGCATGACGATCAGGGGCGGATGTCGATTTCCTATGGCACCACGCGTTTTTCGCGGCGGGCCGACGGGCATATCCTTCTGGAACTGGCCAGTGGCGCCCCGGGCGACCGCGAACGCTGCCGGGTGCCGCTGCAACGCCGTGCCATCGTCAACCGGGCGCGCGGGGCGCTGCGGCGCCACGGTTTCGTGCTGCCGGGATCCGAGCTGATCTTTGACCGCATCTCGCTGGCGCTTTCTGCATCGCAATGCCTGCACATGCTGGGCGAACCACCGGTCGAGACCCTTGATGAGATCATCGTGCAGTTCCGCCAGTCGATCGACGGGATTCCGGTCCTGACGCCCGGCGCCGGAACCCTGCGGCTGGTGATGCAGCCCGACGGCACCGTGCTGCGGATCGAATCCACGCTGCGCCAGCTGACCGAACTGCTGCCGCCGCGCTGCTATCACCCCGGCGGATCGGACGACCCGCCCGTGCCCGAGGATCTTGCTCCCACCTGCGCCCCCGAGGCGCCCGGCACCGCGCAATCGCTGGCCCGTCAGTCGGCACGGCTGATGCGCGATCTGGCGGCGCGGGGGGCGGCGCCCCTCAACCTGAAAGTTCTGCCGGGCACGACCGAGGTCGGCTACGGCATCCGCAGCAATACGGCACGCATCGTCGCGCGCGAGGGCATCGAGATCGAATGCGCGCGCGGCTTTCGCAAGAGATACTGGATGCAGTCGAACCTGGGTGACTGATCCGGTAGCCCGGAGGCGGAGGCAGCCGTCTCCGGGCACTGAAACGCTTCCGGCCAACGCGGTCGGGACAGTGACAAGAGTAAGAAGAGGTGGAGATGACCGAATTCACCCGAGCCGATATCCTGCGCAAGATTGCCGCGACCGGACGTCTGGAAATGGCGGGGGCCGATCTGGCGGGGCTGGATCTGACCGGCCTGACGCTGGTGGGCGCCGATCTGTCCTATGCCGATCTGACCGGCGCCGATCTGTCGGGCGCGCGTCTTTCGGGCGCAAGCCTGTGGTCCGCAAGGGCCACGGGCGCAAAGTTTTTCCGCGCGAACCTTGTCGGGGCCAGTCTGGGCCTTGCCGATCTGGCAGGGGCCGATCTGCGCGAGGCGCAGCTCGATCGCGCCGATCTGACCGGCACAAGGCTGGACCGGGCCGACCTGACCGATGCGCAGCTGCGCGGCGCCTGGCTGGACGCGATGCAGCGCGCGCTGGCCATTGGCGCGCCGCCCTTGCGCTATCCGGCGCGGACACGCCCCCGGATCTGCGTTCTGAGCGAGGATCAACTGATCGCGCCGGTGGCACTTCGCTGCGGCGACCGGCTCGAGATGCATCTGCGCAGCCGCGCCGACCCGGTGACGCCGCGCCCCGGCCGCGCCCATATCGAGGGGGCGCCGATCCTGACCGGGCTGGACCTGCCGGATTCGATCCGGGGTCCGGTCTATGTGCTGGCCTTTGATGCCATCGCGCCGGGACGGGCGCGGATGGTCGTCGAGCGTGGCGAGGGCCGCGACCTGATCGCCTTCGAAGTGCTGGTGACGCCATGACGCCGCCGCGAACCCGCTCAAAGCCCCGATTTGGTGATCTGCATCAGCCCGGCCATGCGCAGGGTCGAGACCGGGTATTCCGGGCTTGCCATCAGGTCCAGGCTGAAATCCGGCTCGACCTGGCGCAGGTTGCGCAGGGCGTCGGCGGCGCCGGCGATATCGCCGCGATGATAGCGCAGTGCCGCGAGAAAACGCAGCGAGGGGCGGTTGTCCGAGGAAAAGGCAAAGGCGGCGGCCGCCGAGTTCTCGGCATCGCCGAGCCGGCCCAGACGGATCTGCACGACCGAACGGCGCATCAGCCAGCAGGCCGGGCCAAGCTCGGCCAGCGCGCCGCGAAAGCCGCGCTCATTGGCCTCGAGCGCCTCGGCGTCGCGGCCGCAATCGGTCAACGCCTGCGACAGGGCATGGCAGGCCAGCTCATTGTCGGGATCGGCGCGGCAGGCCGCCTGCGCCAGTTCCAGCGCCCCCACCGCATCGCGCCGCCACGAGGCGGTCAGCGAGGCCACCGCCAGCACGACGGGGTTGTTCGGGGCCAGATCGCGCGAGCGGGCGCAGAGTTCGTCGGCCTCGTCCGAGCATGCCTTGGAATCGTCCACCAGCCGCTCAAGGATGAGGGTGTTGCGCAGATAGGAGCGCAGGGCCAGGGCCACCGGGGTCTGTGGCCCCTCGGGCATCCCGGCCAGAACCCGGTCGGCATTCTCGAGCCGGTCGCGCGAATAGCTGAACACATCCCAGATCGGAAAGGTCATCCAGTTGGGCGAGGCGGTGCGGCGGGCGCGGTCCAGAAGCGCCACGGTGATCTGGGCGACAGCATGGCGCATGGTGGCGGTCTCGTCGGCGGCGCGTATGGTAAAGCGGCGCGTCCAGTCGCGTTGCCCCGAGGGCAGGTCGCGCAGGGCCACCATCAGCGAACAGTCGACCCCCGCCGAATAGCAGATCGAACCGATTTGCGTGCCGGTGACCGAACCCAGCGTCGCGATATTGTCGGCAAGGCGCGCCGGGATCATCTCGCAGGCGCGGGCGGCGGCCTCGTTCACGATCATATGGCCGATGACATGGGCGCGCGCGTCGTTGCTTTCCACCTCTTCCAGCGCCACGACATAGCTCGTCGGGGCATAGTCGGGGCCGGCCAGCGCGGCGGTGATCGAGCCGATGCCCCCGGTGCCGACGCCATTTCCGCCCTGCCGCTGCAATGCGGTCGGGCCGTCATCCTCGGGCGTCAGGCGCAGGCGCATGT
>JAGPGI010000160.1 GCA_018056045.1 Paracoccus sp. (in: a-proteobacteria) | reverse complement strand
GACCTGATCAAGCGCACGATGAAGCCGGTTCAGGACGCGCTGAAAGATGCCGGCATGTCGAAAGGCGACATCGACGAGATCGTTCTGGTCGGCGGCATGACCCGCATGCCCAAGGTGATCGAGGAAGTGACCGCTTTCTTCGGCAAGGAACCCCATAAAGGCGTGAACCCCGACGAGGTGGTGGCGCTGGGTGCGGCCATTCAGGCCGGCGTGCTGCAAGGCGACGTCAAGGACGTGGTGCTGCTGGACGTGACCCCGCTGTCCCTGGGCATCGAAACGCTGGGTGGCGTGTTCACCCGTCTGATCGACCGCAACACCACCATCCCGACCAAGAAGTCGCAGATCTTCTCGACCGCCGAGGACAACCAGAACGCCGTGACCATCCGGGTCTTCCAGGGTGAGCGCGAGATGGCCGCGGACAACAAGCTGCTGGGCCAGTTCAATCTGGAAAACATTCCCCCGGCGCCGCGCGGCATGCCGCAGATCGAGGTGACCTTCGACATCGACGCCAACGGCATCGTCTCGGTCAGCGCCAAGGACAAGGGCACCGGCAAGGAGCAGAAGATCACCATCCAGGCCTCGGGCGGGCTGTCGGATGACGAGATCAACCAGATGGTCAAGGACGCCGAGGCCAATGCCGACGCCGACAAGAAGCGCAAGGAGCTGGTCGAGGCCAAGAACCAGGCCGAAAGCCTGATCCACACCACCAAGAAGTCGCTGGAAGAGCATGGCGACAAGGTGGATGGCTCGACCGTCGAGGCGATCGAACTGGCCGTCGGCGCGCTGGAGGATTCCCTCAAGTCCGAAGATGCCGGCAAGATCAAGGGCGGCATCCAGAACCTGATGGACGCTTCGATGAAGCTGGGCGAGGCCATCTACAAGGCCAGCCAGTCCGAAGGCGCCAGCAAGGATGCCGACACCGAAGCCGGCCCTCGCGATGTCGATGACGAGATCGTCGATGCCGATTTCGAGGATCTCGGCGAAGACAAGCGCAAGTAAGCGCCGTGTAAAGCTGTCGGCCGGCCCGGTGCGAATCCGCACGGGCCGGCCATTACTTGAAGGACCCGGACGCGACCGACATGGCGAAACGTGATTATTACGATGTGCTGGGCGTTGCACGCGGCGCATCGGCCGACGAGATCAAGAAGGCCTATCGCAGCAAGGCCAAGCAGCTTCACCCCGACCGCAACAAGGACTGCAAGGTCTCGGAGGCCGAGTTCAAGGAAGTGAACGAGGCTTACGAATGCCTCAAGGACGACCAGAAAAAGGCCGCCTATGACCGCTTCGGCCATGCCGCCTTTGAAAACGGCGGTGGCGGCGGCTTTGGCGGCTTCGGGCGCGGTGGCCAGGGCGATTTCGGCTCGGCCTTTGCCGATGTGTTCGAGGATCTTTTCGGCGACATGATGGGGCGGCGTCAGGGCGGCGCCGGTGGCGGACGCTCGCGCGCCAGCCGCGGTCAGGACCTGCGCTACAACCTGCGCGTCTCGCTGGAGGACGCCTATAATGGCGTGCAAAAGACCATCAACGTGCCCGGTTCGGTCGCCTGCGGCGCCTGCAACGGCACCGGAGCCGAGGGCGCGGTGGAGCCGGCCACCTGCCCGACCTGTTCGGGCATGGGCAAAGTGCGGGCAACGCAGGGATTTTTCACCGTCGAGCGCACCTGCCCGACCTGCAACGGTCAGGGCCAGATCGTCAAGAACCCCTGCACGGAATGCCGCGGCGCCGGCCGCATCGAAAAAGAGCGCGCGCGCTCGGTCAGCATCCCGGCAGGGGTCGAGACCGGCACCCGCATCCGTCTGGCCGGCGAGGGCGAAGCCGGCATGCGCGGCGGCCCGGCGGGCGATCTTTACATCTTCATCGAGGTCAAGGAGCACGCGATCTTCATCCGCGACGGCAGGATGCTGGCCTGTCAGGTGCCGGTCAGCATGGCCACCGCAGCCCTTGGCGGCGAGATCGAGGTGCCGACGATCGACGGCGGCCGCTCGCGCGTCAAGGTTCCGGCCGGGACGCAATCGGGCAAGCAGTTGCGCCTGCGCGGCAAGGGCATGCCGCCCCTGCGCCACGGCCCCGGCCTGAATGGCGAAGCCGGCGACATGCTGATCGAGCTTTCGGTCGAAACCCCGGTCAACCTGACCTCGCGGCAAAAGGACCTGCTGCGCGAATTCGAGACCATCAAGGCCGACAACAGCCCGCAAACGCAGGGCTTCTTCCAGAAGATCAAGGACTTCTGGGACGAGATGAAGGGCTGACGCCCGCATCGCTCCTGCGGCGTTAAGCCTTTCTTCACCAATCCCGTGCCAGATTGCGGGCATGGGATCGAATCGCGCCTTTCACGAAGCACCGTTGCCGCTGTTCCTCACAGCCCCGGCCGAGGATGAGGCCCCCTTGCCAGGGGCCGGCCTGCCGGGACGCGGCGAAAAATCGCCCAGCTATCTGGCCGATCACCGCGCCCGGCTGCGCGAACGCTTCATGCAGGGCGGGGCCGATGCCCTGCCCGATTACGAATTGCTGGAACTGGTGCTGTTTCGCGCCATTCCACGTCAGGACGTCAAACCCCTTGCCCGGCGTCTGCTGGACCATTTCGGCGATTTCAACCGCGTGCTTTCGGCCCCGCCCGCCCGGCTGGCCGAGGTGCCGGGTGTCGGCCCTGCCGTGGTGCAGGAATTCAAGATCGTCGAGGCCGCGGCGCAGCGGCTGGCACGCTCGCGCGTCATGCATCGCCCGGTCCTGACCAGTTGGGACGCGCTGCTGGATTATTGCCACACCGCCATGGCCCATCGCGAGATCGAGCAGTTCCGCATCCTCTATCTCGACCGCAAGAATGTGCTGATCGCGGATGAGGAACAGGCCCGCGGCACCGTCGATCACGTCCCGGTCTATCCGCGCGAGATCATGCGCCGCGCGCTGGAGTTGACGGCCAGCGCCCTGATCATGGTCCATAACCATCCCTCGGGCGATCCGACCCCCTCGCAGGCCGATATCTCGATGACCGCACGCGTCGTCGCGGCAGGCGAAGTCATGGGAATCACGGTCCATGACCACCTGATCATCGGCAAGTCGCGCGAGCTGAGCTTTCGCAGCGAAGGCCTGCTGTGACGCAACCGCAGGTTTCGGGCCGCGTGCGGACAGCCAAAATCCCACACCTGCGTCGTTTTGCGGCACTTCCCCTGGTCTGGCCTTCTGGACTGACAGGAATTTGATCGCTAGAACCGCCTAGGCGAGGGCTGTGCTTTGTCACGGCCCGTTCGGTCGTATCGCCCCGCGAAGGGGCAAGAATGGAGAGCAAACCCGTGTCCCACGCAGACGAACACGCAGGCGACCACGGCACCCGGAGAGATTTCCTCTATTTCGCGACAGCCGGTGCCGGCACGGTCGCGGCCGGAGCTGCGGCCTGGACCCTTGTCAACCAGATGAACCCCTCGGCCGATGTGCAGGCGCTCGCCTCGATTCAGGTCGATGTCAGCGGTGTCGAGACCGGCACCCAGCTGACGGTGAAATGGCTGGGCAAGCCCGTGTTCATCCGCCGCCGCACCGAGGAGGAGATCGCCAAGGGCCGTGAAGTGCCGCTGAGCGATCTGATCGACAAGGGCGCCGAAAACGCCAACAAGCCCGGCGAGGACGCCAGCGACCAGAACCGGACGCTGGACGAGGCCGGCGAATGGCTGGTGATGATCGGCGTCTGCACCCATCTGGGCTGCGTGCCGATCGGCGACGGCGCCGGCGATTTCGGTGGCTGGTTCTGCCCCTGCCACGGCTCGCATTACGACACTTCGGGCCGCATCCGCAAAGGGCCGGCGCCGCAGAACCTGCATGTCCCCGTTGCCGAATTCGTCAACGAAACCACCATCAAGCTGGGCTGAGGAGGCACAGATGGCCGGAATTCCCCACGACCATTACGAGCCCAAGACGGCGTTCGAGCGCTGGCTGCACCGCCGCCTGCCCGTCGTCAGCCTGGTCTATGACACGCTGATGATCCCCACCCCCAAGAACCTGAACTGGTGGTGGATCTGGGGCATCGTCCTTGCATTCTGCCTTGCGCTGCAGATCGTCACCGGCATCGTGCTGGTCATGCATTACACGCCGCATGTCGACCTGGCCTTTGCCTCGGTCGAACACATCATGCGCAACGTGAATGGCGGCTACATGCTGCGTTACCTGCATGCGAACGGCGCGTCGCTGTTCTTCTTTGCCGTCTATATCCACATCTTCCGCGGCCTCTATTACGGCAGCTACAAGGCCCCGCGCGAAGTGACCTGGATCGTCGGCATGCTGATCTATCTGTGCATGATGGGCACGGCCTTCATGGGCTATGTTCTGCCCTGGGGCCAGATGTCCTTCTGGGGCGCGACCGTGATCACCGGCCTGTTCGGTGCCATCCCGGGCATCGGCGAATCGATCCAGACCTGGCTGCTGGGCGGCCCGGCCGTCGACAACCCGACGCTGAACCGCTTCTTCTCGCTGCATTATCTGCTGCCCTTCGTGATCGCGGCGCTGGTGATCGTCCATATCTGGGCCTTCCACACCACCGGCAACAACAACCCGACCGGCATCGAAGTGCGCCGCAGCAGCAAGGAAGAGGCCGAAAAGGACACCCTGCCCTTCTGGCCCTATTTCGTGATCAAGGACCTGTTCGCGCTGGCCGTGATCCTGGTGGTGTTCTTTGCCGTCGTCGGCTTCATGCCGAACTATCTGGGCCACCCCGACAACTATATCGAGGCGAACCCGCTTTCGACGCCCGCGCATATCGTGCCGGAATGGTACTTCCTGCCCTTCTACGCGATCCTGCGTGCCTTCACCGCCGATGTCTGGGTGGTGATGCTGGTCGAATGGCTGACCTTCGGCATCGTTGACGCCAAGTTCTTCGGCGTTGTCGCCATGTTCGGCGCGATCATCGTCATGGCGCTGGTGCCGTGGCTGGACACCTCGCGCATCCGTTCGGGCCAGTACCGTCCGCTGTTCAAATGGTGGTTCTGGATTCTCGCGGTCGACTTCGTCGTGCTGACCTGGGTGGGCGCCATGCCGACCGAGGGGATCTACCCCTATATCGCGCTGGCCGGGGCGGCCTATTGGTTCGCCTATTTCCTCGTCATCCTGCCGCTCTTGGGCATCATCGAAAAGCCGGCGCCCATGCCGCAGACGATCGAGGAAGACTTCAATGCCCATTACGGGTCCAAAACCCATCCTGCCGAGTAAGGAGAGGCAACAATGACCATGAGAAACGCATCGCTCACGGCTATTGCGGCCCTGACGGTTGCATTGGCAGGGGGCGCGATCGCGCAGGACGCCAGCACCGGCACGACTGCTCCGACCGGCTCGAGCTATCAGGACAACGCGACGGCCGCCCCCGCGGCCGAAGCGGCGGCACCGGCTGCCGAAGCCACGACCGAGGCTCCTGCGGAGGCTGCAGCCGCAGCCCCTGCCGAGGCTCCGGCCGAGGCCGCCCCGGCTGCCGAAGCTCCGGCGGAACAGCCGGCCGCTGAACCGGCTGCGGAAGCACCCGCCGAAGCTCCGGCTGCTGAACCGGCTGCGGACGCCGCGCCGGCCGATGCGGCCCCTGCCGCCGAGGCTGCTGCGGAACCGGCGGCGGAGCCCGCTGCCCAGGCTCCGGTCGAAGCTGCGGCTGAACCCGCTGCCGAGCCGGCTGCCGAAGCCCCCGCCGAGGCCACGGACGAACAGGCGGCCAGCGCCACGGTCGAGCCCGCAGTCGAGGAACCCGCCCCCGACGCGCATGCCGCCGAGGGCGAGGCCCCGGCCGCCAGCCACGAGGCCGCGCATATCGAGGACGTCGCCTTCAGCTTCGAAGGCCCGTTCGGCACCTATGACCAGTTCCAGCTTCAGCGCGGTCTGCAGGTCTATACCGAGGTCTGCGCCAGCTGCCACGGTCTGCGCTATGTCCCGCTGCGCACGCTGGGCGATGCCGGTGGCCCCGAGCTGCCCGAGGATCAGGTCCGCGCCTATGCCGCACAGTTCGACATCACCGATGCCGAAAGCGGCGAGGACCGTCCGCGCGTTCCCACCGACCATTTCCCGACCGTCTCGGGCGAGGGCATGGGTCCGGACCTGTCGCTGATGGCCAAGGCGCGCGCCGCCTTCCACGGGCCTTATGGCACGGGTGTGTCGCAGCTGTTCAACGGCACGGGTGGCCCGGAATATATCCACGCCATCCTGACCGGCTATGACGGCGAGACCAAGGAAGAGGCGGGCAGCACCTTCTATCACAACGCGGCCTTTGCCGGTAACTGGATCCAGATGCCGCAGCCGTTGACCGACGATCAGGTCACCTATGAGGACGGCACCCCGGCCACGGTCGACCAGATGGCCAAGGACGTCGCCGCCTTCCTGATGTGGACGGCCGAGCCGAAGATGATGGACCGCAAGCAGGTCGGCTTCGCCTCGGTGATCTTCCTGATCGTGCTGGCGGCGCTGCTTTACCTGACCAACAAGAAGCTGTGGTGGTCGGTCAAGCATCCGCGCAAGCCCGAGTGATCCGGGC
>JAGPGI010000159.1 GCA_018056045.1 Paracoccus sp. (in: a-proteobacteria) | reverse complement strand
ATGTTCGATCCGCTGGAAAATGCCCGCTATGCCGCCCGCTTCGTCAGCCAGCTTTATGCCGAGACGGGCGACTGGCGTGCGGCCGCCGGGGCTTTCCATTCGCGCACCCCGGCTTACGCGCAGCGCTATCTGGCACGGTTCGATACCCTGCGCGACATGCTGCGCGACCGCGGATTTCAGGGCATGACCGCCTCGCCCGAGACCTATAACAGCTTTGCCTCGATCGAATCCGGCCAGCGGAAACGCGTCCGCGAAAGGGTGATGCTGCTGGGCGCGCCTCTGGGCACGCAGCTGACCGGACGGCCCGGCTCGCTTGCGGTGCTGGCCTCGGGGCGGTCGCCGCTTGGGGCGACGGGCGGGCCGATGATCGCCGTGCGGGTCGCCGCGCCGGGAATGGGCGCGGGGTCCGGCGGGCCGTCGCTGTGGCAGAATGCGGCACCGCCCTGAGCCCGGGCAGGATTGACAAACCTACCGGCGCGGCCTTTCTGGCGCGAAAGCCTCATTCATCAGCGTCGGGGGCGCAGGCCACATGACCCCAGCCGCCCGCATCCAAGCGGCGATCATCATTCTGGACCGCATTCTCGACGGCGATCCGGCTGAAAAGGCGCTGCTGCGCTGGTCCCGCGCAAGCCGCTTCGCGGGTTCGGGCGACCGTGCCGCGGTCCGCGATCTGGTCTTCGACAGCCTGCGCCGCCTGCAATCGCGCGCAGCACTTGGCGGTGCGATGACCGGGCGCGGCCTGATGCTGGGCATGTGCCGCGACGAGGGGCGCGACCCGCAATCATTGTTCACCGGCCAGGGGCACGCACCGGCCGCGCTTTCCGCAGAGGAATTGGCGCCACCTGAAGCCGCCGCGACGCTTGATCTGCCGGCCTGGATCATGCCGGCTTGGAACGCGGCCCTGGGCGACTTGGCCGCGCCCGTCGCCATGGCAATGCGCGAGCGCGCGCCGGTCTGGCTGCGCGTCAACACGCTGCGTGCCTCGCCAGCCGAGGCCGCCGCCGCGCTTGCCGCCGGGCAGATCGAGACCTCCCCCCATCCAGAATTGCCGACGGCGCTTTGCGTGCAAAGTGGCGCCCGGCGTCTGGCCGCCTCGGCTGCCTATCGAGATGGGCTGGTCGAATTGCAGGACCTTTCGCCGCAGCTCGCCTGCAGTTTCTTGCCCGCCCATGGCAGCCTGCTTGACTATTGCGCCGGCGGCGGTGGCAAGGCGCTGGCTCTGGCCGCGCGCGGACTGGCGCCGGTGACCGCCCATGACGTCGATGCCGGCCGCATGGCCGATCTGCCCGCCCGCGCCGCCCGGGCCGGCGCCCGAATCGCCATCGCAGCCCCCGGTCAGGTGTCGGGCCAGTTCGATCTGGTTGTCGCCGATGTGCCCTGTTCGGGCAGCGGCACATGGCGACGCACCCCCGACGCCAAATGGCGCCTGACCGAGGCCGGTCTTGCGCGGCTGGTGACCTTGCAGGCGCTGATTCTGGATCAGACCGCCGCGATGGTCAGGCCCGGCGGCGCGCTGGCCTATATGACCTGCTCGCTGCTCAGGGTCGAAAACCAGTCCCAGACCGAGGCTTTCCTGCAGCGCAATCCCGATTTCGAGTCGGTCGAACAGCGGCTGTTCACGCCGCTTGACGCATCTGACGGATTTTATCTTTGCCATCTGCGGCGCCGTTAACGGCTGATTAACTGGCATGTGCTATCGAGACCGGAAACGACTGATTGCGAGGGGCCTGATGATATCCGAACGGGCTGAGATTCTGCGTTCGGCGCAACTTCTGGTTCCCTTTCTGGCGCTGCCGGTGGTCTGCGGCGCGCTGTGGCTGGCGTTGCGCCCGCAAAGCGCCAGCGGCGGGACGGCGCTACTGGTGGCCGGTGGGGCGGCCATGGCGTGGTATCTGACCGCCGGGGCGATCTCGGCGCGAAAGATCCGCCGTGGTTTCGTGGTGCGGCGCGAGCTGGCACGGGTCATGCCGCGTATCCTTGCCTGTCCGGGTCCGTCTTTCGCCACCGATCCCGAGGGCCTGATTCTGGCGCAGAACGAAATCGCGCTTGAGCGGATCGGCGACGTGATCGGGCGCCGGGTGCAGGACCTTCTGGCCCGCCGTCACGCCGAGCCACGCAAGATCTGGCATGATATCGGCGTCGCTCTGGACCGCAGCGGCCGCTTCCGCGTCGATCTGGGCGCGCTCGGTCCGTTCCAGATCAGCCGCGATGCCGGCGCCAGGGTGCAGGTCTGGCAACTGGACGAGAACAAGCCCGTCGAACCCGCCAGCGCCGCTGCACATGACAGTGGTGGCGATTTCGATCTGTTGCCAGTGTCCCTGCTGGTGATCGACCCTTCGGCCAATATCCTGCGCGCGAATGATGCTGCGCGCGAGCTTTTGGGCGCGCGCGCGGTGCCGGGGCAGTCGCTTGCGGCGCTGTTTGACGGATTGGGCCGCGAACTGGGCGACTGGGTCGCCGATGTCTGTGCCGGGCGCACCGTCGGGGGCGCCGAGGTGCTGTTTCTGAAAAGTGAGGGGCCGCAGCGCTTTATCCAGATCAGCCTGACACGCGGTCAGGGCGATTACGCGACGGCGGTGCTGTCAGATGCCAGCGCGCTGAAGACCCTCGAGGCGCAATTCGTGCAAAGCCAGAAAATGCAGGCGATCGGCCAGCTTGCGGGCGGTATCGCACATGATTTCAATAACCTTCTGACGGCGATCACCGGTCATTGCGACCTGCTCATGCTGCGCCATGACAAGGCCGATCCCGATTATGCCGACCTTGACCAGATCAGCCAGAATGCCAACCGCGCCGCCGCGCTGGTGCGGCAGTTGCTGGCATTTTCACGCAAGCAGACGCTGCGTCCGCAGATCATGGACCTGCGTGACACGCTGTCCGATCTGACCCATCTGCTGAACCGGCTCGTCGGCGAAAGGATCGTGCTGACCTTTGACCACGACCCGGCGCTGCGGATGATTCGCGCCGATCGCCGGCAGCTTGAGCAGGTGATCATGAATCTGGTCGTGAATGCGCGCGATGCCATGCCGCAGGGGGGCGATATCACCATCTCCACGGACAATGTCCGGCTCGAGACCGGGACCGCATTCGGGCGCGCGACGCTGCCCGCGGGTGACTATGTCCGCGTTCAGGTGCGCGATCAGGGTTGCGGAATCGCGGCGGATGATCTGGTGAAGATATTCGAGCCCTTCTTCACCACCAAGCGCACGGGCGAGGGGACCGGGCTTGGGCTTTCGACGGCCTATGGCATCGTCAAGCAGACGGGCGGCTATATCTTCTGCGACAGCATTCCCAACGAAGGCAGCTGTTTTTCGCTGTTCTTCCCCGCGCATGATCGCGGTCATGAGGAAGAGATCGCCGCCCCCGAGCCTGTCGTCGTCGCGCGGGCGCGGCGCGACGTCGAGGCCACGGTCCTGCTGGTCGAGGATGAGGCACCCGTCCGCGCCTTTGCCAGCCGCGCGCTCAAGCTGCAGGGTTTCAACGTGCTCGAGGCGGCCTGCGCCGAGGATGCGCTATCTGTCCTGACCGATCAGCGGCTTGTCGTGGATGTCTTCGTGACCGACGTGGTGATGCCGGGCATGGACGGCCCGGCCTGGGTGCGGACCGCGCTGCGCGACAGGCCCGGGACCAAGGTCATCTTCATGTCCGGCTATGCCGAGGATGTCTTTGCCGAGGGCCATCCGCCGATTCCGGGATCGGTCTTCCTCGCCAAGCCGTTCTCGCTGTCGGATCTGACGGCGCTGGTCAGCAAGCAGCTGGAATTCGGGGGCGCGCAGCCTGCACCCAAGGCCTGATGATGATCCACAAGGGAATTCGATGCGGTGATCAGAGCGAGGCATAAAGCCGCAGATCGCGGTCCATGATGTCGCGCAGGGTTTTCTCTTGGCCGGGGTTCAGGCTGACATCGACCGCAGGGGGCACGTTCACGCGCGGCAGGCTGAGAACGCAATCCAGCCGGTCCTCGAGGAAATGGGTAAAATTGTCCATGTCCTCATAGCGGAAGATGCAATCCACCCGGGCGCCGTCATCAGTCAGGAACTCGGCCTGCGTTCCGACGCGGGCGGCAGCCATGCCATCGGGCCGGGCATAATGCGCGGCGAATTCGGCAAAGCTGATCCCGGTCATGGCGTGGTCGGGATCCTCATCATCGTCGCGCTGGCGAAAGCGATACCAGCTGCGCAGCCAGTCGATCGGCTCGCGCATCAGCGCCACGGTGGTGAAATGATCGCCGGTCGCGGAATGCAGCCAGGGGGCGATATGGCGCTGATAAGTGGCGAGATTGGCGTGTTTCAGTGCGGCGGGGCGCTCCACGGCGACATTGGCCAGCGCCTCGAGCGCGGCCTCGACCGCCGTCGAGCCTGCCTTGGGCGTGGCCAGAAACACGAGACGGCTTTCCCAGAAGATCAACATCGTTTTCGCTTTCGACCCTTGCCGGAACCGCGTTGGGGGATAGCTCTGCGGCCCCGGACTGTAAACCGTTTCTTAACCTGTTCCATGGCAGGCTGATCGCGGGAGCCAGCGGCCTTGGAGGCGATTCGTTAACCGGGACTTGCAAAAGATCCGAAACAGGCGCAAACAGGAACAACTCGTGAACAAACGCGCGGGCGGGCACTGATTGCCCCGGCAGTCGGGGTGTGAAATAAACATGAGGACGGCATGGCAGGGGCGACACTTTTCGACATGAACGACAAGCGATCCGCAGACAAGCAAAAGGCGCTGGACAGCGCGCTGGCCCAGATCGAACGCCAGTTCGGCAAGGGCTCGATCATGAAGCTGGGGGGCGACAACCCGGTGGCCGAGATCGAGGCGACCTCGACCGGCTCGCTGGGGCTGGACATCGCGCTGGGTATCGGCGGCCTGCCCAAGGGCCGGATCGTCGAGATTTACGGCCCCGAAAGCTCGGGCAAGACCACCCTGACCCTGCATGTCGTGGCCGAGGAACAGAAAAAAGGCGGCGTTTGCGCCTTTGTCGATGCTGAACATGCGCTGGACCCGCTTTACGCCCGCAAGCTGGGCGTCAATCTGGAAGAGTTGCTGATCAGCCAGCCCGATACGGGTGAACAGGCGCTGGAAATCGTCGATACGCTGGTGCGCTCGGGCGCGGTCAGCGTGGTGGTGGTCGATTCGGTCGCGGCGTTGACGCCGAAATCGGAAATCGAGGGCGATATGGGCGACCATCAGGTCGGCGCCCAGGCCCGTCTGATGAGTCAGGCGATGCGCAAGCTGACCGCCAGCATCGGGCGCAGCAACTGCATGGTGATCTTCATCAACCAGATCCGCATGAAGATCGGCGTCATGTTCGGCAACCCCGAGACCACCTCGGGCGGGAACGCGCTGAAATTCTATGCCTCGGTCCGTCTGGACATCCGCCGCACCGGTGCGATCAAGGACCGCGACGAGGTCGTGGGCAACTCGACCAAGGTCAAGGTCGTCAAGAACAAGGTCGCGCCGCCCTTCCGTCAGGTCGAATTCGACATCATGTATGGCGAGGGTATTTCCAAGACCGGCGAGCTGATCGACCTGGGCGTCAAGGCAGGCGTGGTCGAGAAATCGGGCTCGTGGTATTCCTATGGCGACGAGCGCATCGGCCAGGGCCGCGAGAATGCCAAGCAGTATCTGCGCGACAATCCCGATGTCGCCTATGCCATCGAGGACAAGATCCGCGCCAGCCATGGTCTGGATTTCGGCGCCTCGGCAGAGGATGATGCGCTGACCGAGGATTGAGGGCACGCCGCCCCCTCGGCTGGATGAGGGGGTAGGTTTGCGAGTTCCGGTTATTTCCGCCATTGCGCTGGCGGCCGCATGGATGGCCGCCACGCCGGCATCGGCCGAACTGCGACAGTTCGGCAATGTCATCTTTCCGACCGTGCCCGGCTGGTCCGATCCGGGCGGGGACGGGCATGTCTCGATGAGCTCGGACCTGCCGGATGACCGCTGCGAATTCTGCCGCATCATGGTCGGCCCGGGCGAGACGGCGCGAGGCAGCCTGACCAGCTGGCTGACCCGCAACCGCTACGCCTTCATCGACGAGGACGACCGCGAGGGATTCGACATTCTGCAGCCCGCCGAGGCCAGCACGCTGGGCGCGCGCGAGGCGGCGATGATGGCGATGAGCGACGGCAGCGAAATGCAGTTTCTGATCGCGATCCGCGCCGGCTCGGAATTCGCGCTGACCGGCTTTCGCGCCTATTCCAGCGAGCCGGAACTGGTCGAGGACAACCTCAAGGTCATGACCGGCACTTTCCTGCCGTGGCTGTCGCTGCTGCGGTTCCGCTCCGAGGGGGCGCCGTCGCTTTTGCCCGCCCCCAGCCCCGGCGGGATGGACGGGCTGTGGTGGGGCACGCGCACGGACACGACCCTGGGCATGGACATGATGATGCGCATGGATACCAGCCACCGCCGGATCATGTTCTGGCCGGACGGCACGTTTTTCGAAGGCACGCCGCCGCAGGGCACGGCCCGGCCCGACCGCGCGGCGCTGGACAAGGCGCTGCTGACCGAATGGGGCAATTACACCGAACAGG
>JAGPGI010000158.1 GCA_018056045.1 Paracoccus sp. (in: a-proteobacteria) | reverse complement strand
AGACGGCGCCCGCAGGCCCGCCCCCCAGCACGATCAGATCGGCATGATCCGGCATGGTATCCCCTTTCCCGCCCGGCTTCGCCCCAGCCTGCGCCCGCCGATGCCGCCGATACCTGACATTTCCGGCCAGATCGGCCCGGCGCGACGACATGCCGCGCAGCTTGGCCGGGAATGACAAGAATGCGCCGGGCCAAGGCGCTTTCCTGTGCGCCATCGCCATCGGGCCCCGCGCCCCGATCAGCCAGAGGAAGCCGCCATGAAGCCACTGACCCGAACCGCGCTGGTCTCTGCGACAGCCCTTGCCGCCGTCCTTGCCCCGGCCCTGCCCGCGCTGGCCGCCTCGGGTCAGGAGGTGCTGGAGAATGCCTGCGCGGCCTGCCATGTCCAGCACGAGGACGGCCGCTGGGAACGCATCGACGCGGTGCGCAAGACCCCCGAGGCCTGGGAAATGACCGTCACCCGGATGACCCGCAACCACGGGGTCGAGCTGTCCCCCGAGGACCGCGCCGCCATCATCCGCCACCTTTCGGACACCCGCAGCCTGACGCCCGAGGAAAGCCGGGACTGGCGCTATATCCTTGAACGCGAGCCGGTCGCGACCGACGAGGGTCCGAACACCCAGATGACCCAGACCTGCGGGCGCTGCCATTCCTATGCCCGCGTCGCCCTGCAGCGCCGCTCGCCCGAGGATTGGGCGCATCTGGTGAACTTTCACCTTGGGCAGTTCCCAACGCTGGAATATCAGGCGCTGGCCCGCGACCGCGACTGGTGGGGCATCGCGCAGGCCGAGATCATCCCGTTCCTGGCCAAGACCTATCCGCTGGGCGAGGCCCCGGCCCCCTTTGCCGGCGATGCCTCGGGCGAATATGTGCTGGCCGGGCGCCAGCCGGGGCGCGGCGACTATACCGGCCGGCTGACGCTGACCAGGAACGGCGCCGATTACGACGCCCGCATGGTGCTGGATTTCGCCGATGGCAGCCAGAGCTTTGCCGGCACCGGCCGCATCCTTGGCGCCGGCGAATGGCGCGCGACGCTGACCGACGGCACCGCGACCATCCGCCAGATCGCCACCCTGTCCGCAGAGGGCCGGATATCGGGACGCTGGCATGACGCCGCCAGCGACGTGATCGGCGGCCGGATCGAGGCCGCGCGCATGGACGCCGCGCCGCAGCTTCTGGCGGCTTTCCCCAAGCGGCTGAAGCTGGGCGAGGAAACCCTTGTCACCCTGGCCGGCACCGGGCTCGGGGGCGATCTGACCCTGCCCGAGGGCGTTTCGGGCAGCATCCGGGACAGCCGGGACGGCGTCACCCTGCTGGCGCTGACCGCCAGCGGCAGCCCCGGCCCGGTCACCATCAGCCTTGGCGGGCAAAGCCTTGATCTGGTCGCCTATGACCGCCCCGACCGCATCAGCATCATCCCCGAGGTGGCGACGGCCCGGATCGGCGATGGCGGCGGCCCGATCCCCAGGGTCCCGGCGCAATTCGAGGCGATGGGCTGGCTGAACGGTCCCGACAGCAAGCCCGCGACCCCGGACGACATCGCCCTTGGCGTCTTTCCGGCCGAATGGCGCACCGACAACTTCAACGAGGAAGCGGTCCGGATGCAGGACGCGAAATATGCCGGCCGGATCGACCAGACCGGGCTGTTCACGCCCGGCGAGGCCGGCCCGAACCCGGAACGCCCGATGATGACCAACAATGCCGGCAACCTGAAGGTCATCGCCACCGTTGAAACCGCCGACAAGCCGCTGACCGCCGAGGCGCATCTTTACGCCACGGTCCAGCGCTTCGTCGACACTCCGATCCGCTGAGGTGCCGCGATGTCAGCTTTGACCCTGATCCGCCACAACGCCCACCGGGTCGATGTCGATGGCCATGCGATGCTGATGCATGTGCCGACGACAAGCCTGTTCGCGCTGGATGGCGTGGCGCGCGATGTCTATGACCTGTTCCGCCGCACGCCCGCCGTCGATGCCGAACTGCTGCGCGCCGAGCTTGGCGCGCAGCATGACCCCGACACGCTGGGGGAATGCCTGCAGAGCTTTCTGGCGCTGGACATCCTGCGCGACAGCGACCGCCCCGACACCCCCCGCCCCATCGCCCGGGTCGAGGAAATCCCGCTGTCCACGATTGATGCGGGACATCTATTTTGGATGCTGGGGACAACAGAATTGGTAGAAAATTTTTCTCTGTCAACTTGCCCCGGTTGAAGCGTCTTCGCGGTCATCTTCATCAGCACCGAACTCAGCCACGATCTCGGTTGTAGCGCCCCCGCCCTCAAAGTTCCACTCGTGACTGACGCGGGTCGCGATCCAGCGCCCGTCGACGTCCAAACTGACGCCGCTGACGACGATGGGTGCCTCGGCCCGTGCCAGGGGCGTGCCGACCAGGCGCAGGGTCATCGCACCCTCTCCGGCCTTGATCTCGCGCACGGCTGCATCGGCCGCGCGCTGTGCATCGGCCTCGTCCTGATAGATCTCGCGAAGGGTCTTTTGCGGGCCTTCCAGATCCGTTTGAACGACGACGTTCCGCGTCAGACCCGCCTTACGGTCACGCCACCGGACGCGCACGCTGCCGAAGCGCCCGCGCGGCCGTGACCCGATCCGATAAGCGTCTTGCGCGATCAGCATGTCCGGATGCACAGCAACCGCAGGCATCGCCTGCCCGTTCGCGGTCTGGCCGGAATGGCGGGCGGTGACCAGCAGCCGTTGGTCCTTCGGCGCGATCACCGCGCCAATGCGCTTGCCGAGGCGCGTCAGAAGGTTCTGGTCGCTCTCCTCGGTCTGCGCGATGAACGGAAGCTCGATCGAGGCGAACCGCTCGCCGATGGCCGGGGACAGTCCATGTTCGGCGGCGATGGCCCTAACCACATCGCCCAGCGTCTTGCCCTCCCACGCCCGCGTTTTCGGCTCTTTCATGGTTTTAGCATGGTCTGCGGCCTTTGCGGTCAGAACCGCGCGGCGTGGCCAGCCGGACCGCTCGAATTCCTCGACCGTATATGTCCCGAACTCGGTCAGCTGACTCCCCTCATATCCGAGTGCCACAGCGAGAACTGCGCCCTCGCGCGGGCGGGCGATCTGCGGCTCGGCATCGTCCAGTTCGATCTGCAGTTCGTCGCTTTCATAACCGGCTTCATCGGTGATCCGGATCGCCAGAACCCTGCCGGTGGCAAATGGATTGCCGTCGGCCGTCAGGCGAAAAGCGGGGCGCAGCTGATCAATCATAGAGCTTGACCGGTGCGACGGTGTCGGACGGAACCGCCAGCGCCGGCAGTTCGATCGTCAATCCGGGCGGCAAGTCATAGGGCCGGCCGGCCAAGCCGGGATTTGCGGCAAGAACGGCCTCGGTTGTGCCCAGGTGATTGCCATAATGGCGGATCGCGATCTGGTCGATCATCTCGCCGCCGGCGGTGGTGTAAGTCGCCATCTCAACCTCTCAATGCAAGAGCCCGCGGGGTGGGCTGCAAGGCGCCCAGGCGCGGACATCGGCCGCAGACGCATAGCCACAGTCGTTGTCATCCCAGACGCGCAGCACGCCGTCGGCGCCGCGGACCTCGAGCACCCCGAAGACCATGTAACGCATGATGCCGTCATCGACCCAGAACAGCGCCCGGGTGCCCAGCATGTAGGTGTTCATTCGTTGCCAGTTCATGCCGGCCCCCATCAGAACAATTGCACGCCGGCGAACTCGACGCCGCGTGGGGCCCGGATCAGGCGCAGGTTCACTTCCATCTTCTGAAACGTGCCGTTCGGCAGTACATGGGTCTTTTCCACGACCAGCTCCTCAATCATGAAAAAGCCATAGAAACCGCCGGCCTGAGAGATGAGCGGCAGGCGGGTGCCTTCGCGGATCGCAATCCGCATGAGATCGACCTGAAGCGGGCCGGCCGGCGCCAGCACTTCCTTGAAGATCAGCGCCCGGATCCCGATTGTCCGGTCGCCGGGTCCGAGGAATTGCGGGGTCGGCATTGCCTGGGCGCGCTGCATCTGCTCGATCCGCGCGCGCTCGGTATCGTTGAGACTTTCGAGCGCCGCCAGGGCCAGCGAAAAACGAAACGGGCCGAGGGCCATGAGCATCATTGCGGCACCTCTGTATCGGCCAGCGCCTTACGCAAGGCGCGTTCGGTTTCAGCGCCGGCATCGCGCGAGATCTTGTCCATGTCGCGGCTGATCTGCTGGGTGATCTGGACAGGGACGGTCACGGTGATCGCGGTATCGCTCTTGTAGTCATGGTTGATGGTCTCTTCGACCTTGACCGGGGCCGCGCCGGCCGTCGCAGCGCCGCGGCCTCCAAACGCCGCTGGCGGCTCGAACATGAGTTCATTGCCGATGGCGGCAGCTTGTGCACGCAGCTGATCATCGCTCTGCGCCGGGATCGCTGCGCTGGCCGCTCCCGACCTGCCAACCCGATACGATGGCCACAACCATTCGCCCCAGTTCTCATTATCTTTGCGGGGCTTGATCGCGCCACTCGCCTCCCAGCCTGCCGCCGTATTTTCAGTCTGGTGCGCCACCATGGGCACGATCGCGGCCATCAAGCCAGCGCCCACAAGAGCGCTTGACCTGAGGCTCCTTAATGCGACCTGCATCCGCTTGGAAGCGGCCTCGGTCTGCGCCGCGGCTCGTTCCATCGCCGGGCCGATTTGGGTCGCGCCTGGGCCGAAATCGCGCAGGAACAGCTTTTTCGGGATGAACCCTGCCCAGCTCAGCACGCCGATCAGGCTGGACCATGCCAGTTTGGGCACGAATGTGCCCCAGCGCAGGATCGGCAGGAAGCTGCGCCATCCCAGCTTGGGAATGATCCGTGCCCAACTGAAGCCCGCGCCGAGGCCGCGCAGGGCGCGCGCCATGATCGAGATATTGCGGCCTTCGGCGCTGAATTTCAGAAACAGCGACAGGAAGCGGATCAGGTTGCCCCGGCCGACCGCGAAGGCATAGCCCAGAACCCGCGCCGAAATGCCGAATGCCAGCTGCGCGGCCTCCATGCCGACTGCTCTAGCAAACCAGTGGTCGGCGCGCGGGTGCGCCGGGATGGTGATACGGCTGCCCCCGCGTGCGGACGCGAGCGCCAGCGCGGCATCAAGGCCGGCGACCTCGGCAATTTCCGCCAGCAATGGGGGCAGCCAGTCGTAGCTCATGCCGGCGCGCCTCCGGAAATCTCGCCAGCAGCGATGGCGGCGCGGACCTTGCGGCCAAGCCGGTTCATGACCGGAACCCAGTCGGCATAGCTCATGTTCTCGACCAGATGCCCGGTTTCGTCATGGAGCCAGCCCAGGAAGCCTGCATCGTCCTGATGCAGAAGTGCGTATTGCGCGCGCGCAACCTGGAACCCGGGCATCTTCACGGCTGCTGGATCGGCCTTGGTGAAATGCCAGCGCACACCGCGGCGCGTCATCATGGACTTCAGCGCCTCGATCACCCTGACCGCATCGGCATTGTCGAGCACCCAGTTCGCATGATCGATCCCGGTCTGACGCTTGACAAAGGCCAGCAGCTGCTTGTCGTCGCGCGACGCCACCAGCCCGAGGTTCCAGCAGCTGATCCACAGCGCCTGTATCTTCGCCGTGAAAGGTCCGCTCAGCGGCTTGCGTGCCGCCTCCGCTTTCCCGCCCGACAGCCGATCCAGTTCGCCCAGCAGCGCGCGGGTCTGTTTGGGGTTCAGCCCCTTGGTGGAACGCTGACCGGTGACGCGTTCGACGATGTCGCGCCAGTCCTCGTCCTCAAGGCCAAGCTTGCGGCGCTTGATCTGTATTGCGGCAAGGGCGCTCATGATGCATCCACCCTGCGCGCGGCGGCGTTCGCCCAGTTTGTAAAAGCGGCATTCAGACCCGCCGTTGCGCTTGAACTGACACCGCACATACGAATGGTGATCGCGTTGCTATTCTCGATAATCTTGGCGTCATAGGTCGCGCGAAGATATTCAGCCAGTTCGCTTTCGCCCCCACGGACAAGTTCCCAGCGGCGCCGATGATCTCCTTTGGCAGCCTCATCCGCATTCAGCCACACCTCTGCTGTGCGCTGGCGGACATCGGCGATGACGTTGCACAGGTCGATCTCATCCATGCCGTTGCTCCTGATATGCCAGGGGGCGGGATTTGGAAGGATGACCTTGCGCAACATTCATATCCTGACTGGCGCGGACCTCGGCGAGTTTCTTCATCGCATGGCCAAGGGCCAGCATGTCGGAGGTTTCGATGATGATCGTGATGGTTGCCTTGCCATCGTTGACCAGTGCCGTTGCAGATTTCAGGCGCAGATCGTCGTCAACGCGCCCCGAGATATGGAATGACATCTATGCCTCCTCAGGTTTCAGGATCAGGGTTTCGGGCATCGCCGCACCTGGCGGCACCGCGACCAGACCAAGTGTCGCAAGCGTCAGGGCCATGGCCTCGATCGCATCCAAGCTCAGCATGGTCAGGCCGCGCGGGCCCCAGTGATCCACCACGCCAAGCGCGCGCGCCGCGCGTTCCAGCATGATGCGATTGTCGATTGGTGTGACCGCAGCCATAGCTCAGGCCTTCGCCAGAT
>JAGPGI010000157.1 GCA_018056045.1 Paracoccus sp. (in: a-proteobacteria) | reverse complement strand
GTTTCCTGTCCTGTGTTCTTGTGGTCGCGGCTCAGTTCGCCGCGTCGGTGGCCGGTTCCGCGGCGGATTCAGCGGCAGGTTCTGCGCCCTCGGCCGGAGCCTCGGCCTTGTCGGAGGAGGCATCCGCAGGTGCTTCGGCGGGGGCTTCGGTCGCCGCTGCCTCGGGGGCCTTGCGTTCCTCGGGGGCGACGGTCATGCCGACGCCGATCTTCTGGACGCCCTCGACCACGATGCGGTCGCCATCCGACAGACCCTCGCTGACGACCCAGGCATTGCCCTGGTCCTGCAGGATGGTCAGCTGCCGCTGCTCGACCACGTTCTGGGCGTTCACCACCATGGCGATGGGCTGGCCGCGGCGGTCGCGGGCGACGCCTTCCTGCGGTGCCAGGATCACGTCCGTCGCGACGGTCTGCTGCACCACCGCCTGCACATACATGCCCGGCAGCAGGATGCGCTCGGGATTGTCAAAGGACAGGCGCAGGGTGACCACGCCGGTGGTCTCGTTCACATAGGGTTCGGCGGCGGTCAGCGTGCCGTCCGTGCCAAAATCGGTGCCATCGGCCAGCCGCAGCGTGACCTTCTGGTCGTTGCGCACCTGCCAGTCGGTTTCGGCCATCTGGCGGCGGAAGCGGATGACCTCGGCCGCGGATTGGGTCACGTCCACATAGACCGGGTCCAGCTTGCGGATCACCGCCATCGGCGAGGCCTGGCTTGCAGTGACCAGCGCGCCCTGGCTGGCCTGGGTCAGGCCGATTTCGCCATCCAGCTCGGCGCGGATGGTGGTGCGCTCCAGTTCGATCTGGGCGGTGCGCAGCTGCGCCTCGGCGACCTTGACGGCGGCCTCGGCGGCATCGCGGGCGGCAATGGCGCTGTCGGTCGAGCTTTCGCTGGCGACGCGGCGGTCGCGCAGGGCGCCGACCCGCTCGGCCTCGCGCCGGGCGTTCTCGGACTGGGCCAAGGCTTGTGCGACGGCGGCCTCGGCCTGCGCCACGGCGGCCTCATAGGTGGTCTTGTCGATCAGGAACAGTGGCTGACCCACGGTCACATGGCGGCCTTCCTCGAACAGGCGCTGAGTGACGATGCCGTTGACCTGCGGGCGCACCTCGGCCTCGGCCGAGGCGGCGACACGACCGGGCAGGGTGGTGGTCAGCGGCACGTCCTGGGCATGAAGCGTCACCACCGTAACCGCAGGCGGGGGCATTTCGCCCTGTCCCTGTCCCTGTGCGGCTGCGAGCTGCGGAATCAGGCCGGTCAGCAGGGGCAGGACCAGAAAATTGGCAAAATGGCGCGAAAGCGCAGACATCATGTGACTCCGGGCAATGGCAGAATTTCCCATCATAACGATCAGGAACGTCCCCGATATTCAATCCCTAAAATCCGGCGGCCTGCCGGGCGCGGTCCGGTCCGGGCCATGTTTTCGGGCGTGAATCAGGCTTGCAGCCCCGGCCCCAAGCCGGTATTACGGCTGCGTTCGCGGGTGTAGCTCAATGGTAGAGCCGCAGCTTCCCAAGCTGATGACGAGGGTTCGATTCCCTTCACCCGCTCCAAGCAATCCCCAACAATCGTTGAATATCCCTTGTTTTGCTGGGGATAGTCCGCTTTACCGTTACAAACTCTGTTACAAAATGGGTGAGTGATGGCTGGTGCGCAACGATACCTTTTGAACCGTGACGGCAGATTCTTCGCCCGGCTGGTGGTGCCCAAGGAACTGCGTGGCATCGTCGGCAAGTCCGAACTGCGAACGCCTCTTGGTCCTGATCGTAGGGGCGCGATGAAGCTGTTGCCGACTGCCGTTGCGGCTATGCAAGCGGAGATCAACAGGGCGAAGCGGGAAGCCCACCCGGACGGGCTGGACTTGCGCGACCCGTTTACAACTGCCGACTATGGCCGCGCAGTCTGGCACCGCTATACAACAGCGCTTGCCCAAGATGAGGCAAAACGCGAACGCCTGCCTACCGCAACCGCTATCGAGGCGGAACAAGCCAAGGTTTTGCAGCGTTTCGAGCGCGAAGGCGTCCCCGATAACCCGTTGGTAGTCTTGGAGCGGTCGCTTGATTTGCTGGTGATGAAAAATGCGCAGGCATTTGACCACGACACCCGCCAAGCCCGGCTGAGCGCTTTGCGCCGGGAACTGGCGGCGAACGAAACGCATCAGGTCGAGCATGAGATGGACGCCTATCTTGATCAACATGGCCTTGCCGCGCCAGCAGGATCAGCCGAGCGCGTCACGTTGGCAAAGCATCTGATGCGCGCTGAGATCGAGGCGCTCGAACGCACTCTTGAACGCGACCGGGGTGATTATGGCGGGAAGCCTGCCGACCCGATTGTCAGGCCACCAGCGGGCGGCGTGGAGTCTCTGCAACCTGTCAGAATTAGTTCGCTCTGGTCGGGGTATGTCAAAAGCCGCGTGTCTGCCGGTTTTTTGAAGGATGGCGGCATCAGGCAACGCCCGGTAATAGAGAGCTTGCGAAAGTTCCTCGGGCACAATGACGCCCGCCAGATCACCCGTCGCAACCTGCTGGACTGGCGCGACGAACTTCTTAAGACTTTGAGCGCCAAGACGACGAACGACATTTATCTTTCGACCGTCCGTTCGATGCTGAAATGGGCGCACGATGAGGAAATGCTGTCCGAGAATGTCGCGGCGACCGTGCGGCAGGCGAAGCCAAAGAAGCAGCGCGCCCGCGATCCCGGTTATTCAGGCAAGGAGGCGTTGGCGATCTTGAAGGCGGCCCGGATCTATCAGGCCAAGCCCGATGCCTTCGGCGTGATCCGCGAAAAGGAACAATCCGTAGCGGCCAAAAGATGGGTGCCGCTCTTGTGCGCTTTCGCGGGTGCGCGGGTGGGTGAGATGTTGCAGCTTCGGAAAGAGGACGTGCGACAGGAAGGTGACCGTTGGATTATCCGCATCACGCCGGAGGCTGGCACGATGAAGGCCGGGCATTTCCGCGACGTGCCGTTGCACAGGCAGGTTATCGCCTTGGGTTTCGTGGATCATGTGAAGGCTACGAATGATGGGCCGCTGTTTCACGGATCATCCGATCCGGCCAAGGCCGTTTCTGCTGCGCGCGCGCAGTCGAACAAGATTGCGGCTTGGCTCCATCAAGCGGGGTTGGTGCCCGATGGGTTACAACCTAGCCATGCATGGCGGCACCGCTTCAAAGGTCAAGCGCGTGAGCTTGGGCTAGATATGCGCGTGACCGATGCAATTCAGGGTCATGCCGGAAAGTCCGCAGCCGACGACTACGGCGATATTAGCCTTATTGCCAAGGCCCGCGTGATCGACGCTTTGCCTGCATACAAACTTGAACAAAATTCATAACAACATGATCGCTTGTAATAATTTCTAGCGGTGTTGCATTGTAACACAGGAGGTTTTGCGAGTGCCTGTTTATGAGTGTTGTCCAGCGCCTCGCCCGGCTATTCGGGCGAGGCGAGACTGAATCCAAAGCCTTCACGTTGACCGGCCACGAGGCTATCGGCCTGTTCGCTGGCCTGTCGGTGCGATCCGGCGTTACCGTGACCAGCGCGACCGCTTTGCGCGTCCCTGCCGTTGCCGCCGCTGTTGGGCTTATCTCGGAAGCCTGCGGCGACTTGCCGTTCAAGTTGCACGACCGCGCCACGCGCGAAGCCCAGAAGGGCCATCTGGCCTATGAATTGATCCATGGCGAGGCGAACCCTTGGACCAGCGCCGAGGAACTGCGCGAACAACTCACCCGCGATGCGCTGCTTTGCGGCCATGGCTTTGCGCAGGTGGCAACTGAATTGAAGCGCGCGGCGGACCCGATATGGCAGGAACGCGCGAGCAATTCCGCGTGGCGTAAGACGCCCGCCGGGAAAGCCGCGCGCCGGACGACGCGCGCGGTCCCGAATCTTAACCTCGCGGGATATAGCGATGACGAGAAGAAAGCGCGCGAGGAGGAGCAGAGATACATTAGCAACACGCGCATCCGGTTGAATAAGAAGAAACTGAGCGACACCGAGATCGAGGCAAAGATCGAGGCTGGTTTGGAAAAGCGCCGCCAGAAGGCCCTAAGGGCGGCGTAATCAAGCGCTTGCCCCGAACCCAGCGCCTGCCGGTTTCCTTCCCTGCGGGCGCTTTCCTATTACGGCGGCCATCCCGCCCCGCCCCAGATAAGTAAGCACTTACTTATCAAGTATTTGATTTTGTGCGATTATTTGGCTTTCAGCCCTTGCGCCCAGATCCCGGCCTGATTAGATTCTGGGTATCCAAAATCCAAATCAGCAACGAGCGAGACCATGGCCGCCTTCATTCCCGATTCCGCCTATGAAAATCTGATTGCCGATCTGGCCGGCGCATTTGTGGCCGCTGCGACCGGCACGGGCGATCTGCAAGGCAAACTGGCCGAGGCGCTGGCCGTCGCAGGCGTGATGCCCGAGTGCTGCCGTGAGGGTGCGGAAGCTGCGGCGCTGGCTGCGTGAAAAAACTCGCTGCGCATGAGACACATCGGCGCGTCAGGCGTAAAGCGATATAGGGTTGGCGCGCCCGGTGGTGGCATCCCACGAAATGCGCTGCGATTAGACGGTGAGTGCGCGGTCCGTATTAACCAAACCCCGTCATGGTGCGGCGACTTTATCCTTTTGGTCGCGCGGCGCCGGGCGCCCCATAGCCTGACTTGTGGTAAAATGGAAAGGGCGCGGCGAAAGCTTCGCCCTTTCTACATTGCTGCGACGTTTGTGACGCAACGTCACATTGCCCATTCCAAAGGGCGAATTTATGTTACAAACTCCAGCGTAAGTATCTGTTTTATAACAAAAAAATCAGGGTTCAATTCCCTTCACCCGCTCCATTTCCCCAACGCATAGCAATGATCCGCTCCGGTGGCCTCCGCGCCCGTTTCCGATCTAGCGCAGGCCCATATCGGCCAGCGCCTGCGCGATCTCGGCGGGCAGGTCGGGTTCGGCGGCGCGGCCCTGCGGCAGATCGGGCGGCGCATCGCTGCCCGCAAGATAGCGCCAGCCCTGAAACGGCCGGCGCGGCACGGCGGCGACACGCACCAGACCGGGCTCCAGAATCAACGCGCAGCGGCGGATGCCGTCCTCGCCCAGCACTTCCTCAAGGTCGAGGACGCGCTGGCGGGCCTGCATCACCCCCTTGAACACCCAATAGATCGAGCCGCCATCCAGCAGTTCGGCCTCGCGCTTGGGCCACATGCGGGTGACATGGCGCGCCGGGCCGCCCTGATAGCGTTGCAGCTGCCACGCCTCCAGCTCGGCAGGGTCGTCGCAGCCGACACAGAGTTTCATCAGGTTCAGGGTTCCGCTCATGGCCCTGATATAGCTCAGCCGGCGCCGGGTGCAACCGCGCGGGCTTGTCACTGGGGCATGACGGGGCTAGGTCCGATGGATCGTTTGTGGAAAGCCTTACGTCATCATGTCCGAACCGATTTCCCGCGCCGCCGGCAGGCAACCCCTGCCGGAATTCATCGCCATGCTGGCGCTGATCTTTGCCGTCATCGCCTTTTCCATCGATTCCATGCTGCCCGCGCTGCCGCAGATCGCGGCCGAGCTGTCGCCCGGCAACGTGAACCGCGCCCAGCTGGTGCTGACCGCCTTTGTCGGCGGCATGGGGCTGGGACTGCTGGTGGCGGGACCTGTCTCGGATACGCTGGGGCGCAAGCCTGTCATCATCGCGGGTTTTGGCGTCTATGCGCTGGCCTCGGTCGCGGCGGTCTATGCCAGTTCGCTTGAGATGCTGCTTGCGGCGCGCTTTGTGCAGGGCGTGGGTGCGGCGGCGCCGCGCATCGTGGCGCTGGCGATGGTGCGGGACCTCTATCAGGGCCGCGAGATGGCGCGCATCACCAGCTTTGTCATGATGATCTTTATCCTGATCCCGGCGGAGGCGCCCTCGATCGGGGCGGTCATCATCCATTTCGTTGGCTGGCGCGGGGTCTTCGGCGGCTTCGTGGTGCTGGCGCTGGTCGGCAGCCTGTGGCTGGGGCTGCGCCGGGCCGAGACCCTGCCCCCCGCCGCGCGCCGGCCGCTGAACCTGAAAAGCCTTGCCGCTTCGGCGCGTGAGGTGCTGTTGAACCGGCAGGTGCAACTGATCACGCTGGTGATGACGCTGGGCTTTGGCCAGATGTTCGCGCTGCTGAGTTCCGCGCAGCAGCTTTTCGTCGAAACCTACGGAACCGGCGAGAATTTTCCGCTGTGGTTCGCCGGTATGGCGCTGCTGTCGGGTTCGGGGACGGTGCTGAATGCGCGCTATGTCATGCGGCTGGGCATGCGGCGCATCGTGAAATCGGCCTATGCGATGCAGGTCGTCGTCTCGGGCGTGATGACGGTGCTGGTCTATGCCGACCTGCTGCCCGAGGCGCTGCGTTTTCCGGCGTTTTTCCTGTGGGCGGTCAGCGTCTTTTTCATGGCCGGGGTGACATTCGGCAACCTGAACGCCATGGCCCTGCAGCGCATGGGGCATGTGGCGGGAATGGCGGCCTCGGTCATCGCGGCGGCTTCGACCATCGGCGCGGTGCTGATCGCGGCGCCGGTGGGGCTGGCCTATGACGGCA
>JAGPGI010000156.1 GCA_018056045.1 Paracoccus sp. (in: a-proteobacteria) | reverse complement strand
ATGGTGGGCGACCCTGGAATCGAACCAGGCATGGGTCTCCCCGGCGGAGTTACAGTCCGCTGCCGCACCTTGCAGCTCGTCGCCCGCCGTTCGCTTACGGCGTGCGCGGTGATTATCCGTCCGGGCGCCGGGCGTCAAGCAGGGAAGGCGGGAAAATTTGTGTCTCGGCGAACAAGTTAAGCCACCCCTCAGGACAGTTGCATTCAGGCGCGATTTCTGTGCAGTCCAAGACGAAGACGAGGATGTGCCATGGCCGAGAAACCGCAGAAATCCAAGAAACCCACCTGGGTCATCGACAAGGAACGCGCTCGCCGCGCCGCCGCCGCTGAAACGGTCTGGCTGTTCGGCCTGCATGCGGTGCGCGACGCGCTGGCCAACCCGCGACGCGAGAAGCTGCGACTGGTGGTGACGCAAAACGCGCTGGACCGCCTCGGCCCCCTGCCCGAAGGGGTCGCGCCCGAGATCACCGATGCGCGGGTCTTTGACCGCGCCGTGCCGCTGCCGCCCGAAAGCGTTCATCAGGGCGCCGCGCTCGAGGTCAAGCCGCTGAAATGGGGCAGCCTGACCGATCTGGCGCTCTCGGGTCCGGGGCGGCCACTGCTGGTGGCGCTGGACCGGGTCACCGATCCGCATAACGTGGGCGCGATCCTGCGCTCGGCCGAGGTGTTCGGGGCCCGCGCCGTGATCGCCCCCTCGCGCCATTCCGCACCCGAAACCGGGGCGCTGGCCAAGACCGCCTCGGGCGCGCTGGAGCGCCAGCCCTATCTGCGGGTGACCAACCTTGCGGATACGCTGATCGAGCTGCAATCCATGGGCTATACGGTGCTGGGCCTTGACGGCACCGGCACCGAGAACCTGCCCGAGGCGCTGAGTGAGCTTTCCGGCCGCGCCATCTGCATCGTGCTGGGCGCCGAGGGGCCGGGCCTGCGCGATCGCACCCGCGATACCTGCGACCGCATCCTGCGCATCCCCTTTGCCGCCGATTTCGGCTCGCTCAACGTCTCGAACGCGGCGGCGGTGGCGCTTTACGCCGCCTCACAGGTCTGAACCAGGCGATCACAAGCGCGACAGATTCCCGGCCCGGCAGTTGCGAAGCGCGGGCCGGTTTTCCAGATAGGTCGCATCCCACTGATTGCCGCCCCGATGATTCGCCTGCCTCTTGCCCTTTTTGTCCTGATGCTTGCCGCGCCCTTGGCGCGCGCGCAGGACTGGGCGCTGGATGGCATGGATCCGGTCGCCTACAGCACCGATAGCGCCGCCGTGCCCGGCCGGACGGATCTGGTCACCTTCTGGCGCGGCAAGGCCTGGCATTTCGCCAGCGAACAGAACCGTGCCACCTTCGAGGCCAACCCCAAGGCCTATGCACCCGGGCTGGGTGGCTTATGCGCCGTCGCCCTGTCCGAAGGCCGCTCCGAGCCCGGAAATCCGCGGTATTTTATCGTTATTGGTCAGCGCACCTATCTTCTGCGTTCAGAACAGGCACGTGAGCGGATTTTCGCCGATCCGCAGGGCATTTTGATGCGCGCCAAGGCGGTCTGGAGCCGTCTGAACCCCTGAAAAGCTCACATTATCGCGAATGATATGGAACTTTTTCGCCACGCTTCCCATTTATTTAGCGGACATGGCCACGGAACGGTCATGTTCAGATCACTGTCCCTCGTTCCGCGACTTGCGCCCGGCCAGACCACTGGACCGGGCGCTTTTTCCATGCGACTTTAGGTTGAGATCTGGGGGAGGATCACATGAACATTGCAATCGTTCGTGACTTCGGCACATCGCCGGTCGATGCGGATATTTCCCGCATTGCCCATACGACCCGCTGCATCGCCATTGTCGGCATGTCCGTGAACGAAGCACGGCCGTCATGGGGCGTCGCCCGCTACCTCAAGTCGCAAGGCTACCGGATCGTGCCGGTCAATCCGGTCTATGCCGGCAAGACGATTCTGGGCGAGATCGTCTATCCCAACCTGCATGCCATCCCGCGTGAGGTCGGCGTGGACATGGTGGATATTTTCCGCCAGCCTGTCGCCGTCCCCGGCATCATCAAGGATGCGATGGCCTGCCTGCCCCGGCTGCGCACGATCTGGATGCAGCTTGGCGTGACCCATCCGCATGCCGCCAACCATGCCCGCGCACAGGGACTGACCGTGATCGAGGACCGCTGCCCGAAGATCGAATTCCCACGCTATCGCTGAGCACGCCGGCAAGAAAAGACAGGGCCCCGATCCGCAAGGACCGGGGCCTTTTCTTGTCAGGGCCGGAATCTGCGCGGGCGCGCTCAGCTCCCGGTATAAAGCCCTTCATAGATCGGACCCAGCGTGTCGACCTCGAAGAGCGAGCTGACCGAGGTGCCGTTCCAGATGTTGAGGATGGCCTGCGCGAACATCGGCGCGGTCGGCACGATGCGGATGTTCTTGGCGCCCTTGACCAGTTCGGTCGGCTCGATCGAGTCGGTGATGACCAGCGATTTCATCACCGAGTTCTCGACCCGCTCGACGGCCGGACCGCTCAGCACGCCATGGGTGATATAGGCATGGACCTCGGTCGCGCCATGCTCGGTCAGGACCTGCGCCGCCTTGCAGAGCGTCCCGGCGGTATCGCAGATGTCGTCAACGATGATGCAGGCCTTGCCGGCCACTTCGCCGATCACGGTCATCTCGGCGATCTCGCCGGGTTTCTCGCGGCGTTTGTCGACGATGGCCAGTGGCGCGCCGATGCGCTGCGCCAGTTCGCGCGCCCGCGCCACCCCGCCCACATCGGGCGAGACCACCATCAGGTCCGACAGCCGGTTGCGGAAATGGTGCTTGATGTCCAGCGCGAAGACCGGCGCGGCATAAAGATTGTCCACCGGAATGTCGAAAAAGCCCTGGATCTGCGCGGCATGCAGGTCCAGCGTCAGGATCCGGTCCACGCCCGCCTGGGTCAGCAGGTTCGCGACCAGCTTGGCGCTGATCGGCGTGCGGGCCTTGGTGCGGCGGTCCTGACGGGCATAGCCGAAATAGGGAATGACGGCGGTGATGCGCGAGGCCGACGAACGCTTCAGCGCGTCCGTCATGATCAGCAGCTCCATCAGGTTGTCATTGGCCGGGTTCGAGGTCGGCTGGATGATATACATGTCCTCGCCGCGGACATTCTCATAGACCTCGATGAAGATCTCCTGATCGTTGAAGCGCTCGACCCTCACCTCGATGGGGGCAACGTTCATGCCGCGATGCATGGACATGCGGCGGGCGATGGCATTCGCCAAGGGTCGATTGGCGTTTCCCGCGATGAGTTTGGGCTCGGTCATGGCCGGCATGGGCTTCCCCGTCTGGATTCGTGCGATTGCACCCCGCTTAGCACCGGGCTAGCTTGCCCGCAAACCAAACGGAGGGTCGCATGGCGCATATCGACTATTACTTCGGCACCGGCAGCGGCTGGGCCTATCTGGCCGGCGACCGGCTGGAGCAGATCGCCGCACGCCATGATGCGACCATCACCTACAAACCTCTGGACCTGCTGCAGCTTTTCGACCGCACCGGCGGTACCCGCCCGGCCGAGCGCCATGCCTCGCGCAAGGAATACCGCATGCAGGAAATGCGCCGCTGGGCCGATCATCTGGGCATGCCGATGCAGATGAACCCGGCATTCTGGCCGGTGAATACCGCGCCTTCGTCCTATGCCATCATCGCCGCGCAAGAGGCCGGCGGCGGCGATCTGCCGGCCTTGGTGCAGGCATTCCTGCGCGCCTGCTGGGCTGAGGACCAGAATATCGCCGATGACGCGGTCATCCGCGCCACGCTGTCGGCGACGGGCTTTGACCCGGCGCTGGCCGACAAGGGCCTGTTCATCGGCGCCGAGACCTATGGCCGCAATCTGGAGCAGGCCGCGGATGCCGGTGCCTTCGGATCGCCCTTCTATGTCGTGCGCGAAAGCGGCGAGCGGTTCTGGGGACAGGACCGGCTGGATTTCCTTGATCGGCATCTGGCGACATTGTGAGCTCGCTGCATATTCGACAATGGCCGGGGAACGAGGATCGCCCGGTGCTGGCGCTGCATTGCATGATGGGCAATGCCAGCTATTGGGGACCGGTGGCGCGCAAGTTCGCGGACAGGATCCGGCTGAGCGCGCCCGACCTGCCTGGCCATGGCCAAAGCCCGGACTGGCCCGGCACGCCCGATTTCCACACCTATACGACCCGTGCCGTGGCGCCGCTGATCGACCGGCCCATGGATCTGATCGGCCATAGCCTTGGCGCCACCGTCGCCCTGCGCATCGCCGTCGCCGCGCCCGAGGCGGTGCGCAGCCTGACCCTGATCGAGCCGGTGCTGTTCGCCGCCGCCCCCGACCCCGCCAATGACGCGGTGATGGAGGAATTGTCGGCGCTGGTCGATGCCGGCCAGAGCGAAGAGGCCACCCGGCGTTTCCTGGCGATCTGGGGCGGGCTGGACTGGTCCGAGCAGACCGAAAGCGGGCGGGCGCGGCTGGCCCGGCAGATGCGGCTGGTGGTGGAAGGGAACCGGACCCTGATGCAGGACGGCGCCAATATCCTGCGCGAGGGCGGACTTGAAGGGATCGACGCCCCGGTGCTGATCGCCATGGGCGCGGATTCGCCCGCCGTCATCGCCGATATCGCCGACGCGCTGGCGGCGCGGCTGCCTGATGTCGGACGCGCGAAAGTGCCGGATGCCGGGCATATGCTGCCGATCACCCATCCGCGGCAGGTGACCGAACTGATCGGCCTCAATCTGGATCGCGCCTGAACGGTGCTGCAGGCCGACCTATTCGGCCTGCCAATCCTCTTCGAAGCGCACCGGCCCGATCGCCATCCAGCTGGCCCGGATGCGCGCCACGCGGGTGTCGCCCCAGGTGCGGAACTGCAGCTCGAATCCCTCGGAGGTGATATTCGTGGCCAGGATTTCGGCGCGCTGGTTCGCGCCGCAATCTATATCCCACATGCTGGGCGCCACATGCACGACCGGCGGCTCAAGGAAGGGCTGCTCAAAGGTGACGGCGCTGCGCTCGACGCGACCGCCCTGCCCGGTCCACATCGGACCACCGGTTTCAAAGGCTGAAAATATCTCGGTCTCACCATTGCTGACACCGACCGCGAAATGACCAAAACGTCTCACCACCACACCCTCCCGCTTCTTCATGAGAAGCCAAAGCGGGGAATGAATAAAGCCCCGGAATCTCCGGGGCTTACTGTCTTTTTCGGCAGGGTTGATCCTAGTCCGGGAAGTTCGCCTGATTGGGGTCCAGCCCGATATGGGTGCCAAGGGCCTCCATGTCGCCCAGGAACTTGACCGCCGCCGTGACGAACTCCTCGCCGGCGCTGCCGCGCTCTTTGGCGACATGCACGCGCCGAACCGCCTGCGCCATCATCTCGTTGAAGACGACCTGCGTCATCTCGCCACGAGGATAGCCGCGTTCGGCCAGCAGGCTGACGGATTCATTGCTGATCTCGACAAAGCCGCCGGTCACGGCGAATTCCGTCTCGGTCCCGTCCGCCGCCACCACGGTGACGATACCGGGGCGCAGGTTGACGATGGCCGGCGCATGGCCGGGCATCGCCGTCAGATCGCCCTCGGTCCCGGGCAGGCGCACCTCGCGCACCGGAACGGACAGCAGGTTCCGTTCCGGCGAGACGAGGTCGAACTGCATCGTGTCGGCCATATCGCCCCCTTACGCCGCTTCAGCGGCGAGTTTGGCGGCCTTGGCTTTCACATCCTCGATGCCGCCGACCATGTAGAAGGCCGCTTCCGGCAGGTGGTCGTATTCGCCGTTGACGACCGCCTTGAAGGATTTGATCGTGTCTTCCAGCGGCACCTGAACGCCGTCCGAGCCGGTGAAGACCTTCGCCACGTCGAAGGGCTGCGACAGGAAGCGCTGGATTTTCCGGGCGCGGGCCACGGTCAGCTTGTCCTCTTCCGACAGTTCGTCCATGCCCAGAATGGCGATGATGTCCTGCAGCGACTTGTATTTCTGCAAGATGCCCTGAACCGCACGGGCGACGCCGTAATGCTCTTCGCCGACCACGGACGGGTCGAGGATGCGCGAGTTCGAGTCGAGCGGGTCCACGGCCGGGTAAATCCCCAGTTCCGAGATCGCGCGCGACAGAACGGTCGTGGCGTCGAGGTGGGCGAAGGTCGTGGCCGGCGCCGGGTCGGTAAGGTCGTCGGCCGGAACGTAGACGGCCTGGATCGAGGTGATCGAGCCGTTCTTGGTCGAGGTGATGCGTTCCTGCATCGCGCCCATGTCGGTGGCCAGCGTCGGCTGGTAACCCACGGCGGAGGGGATGCGGCCCAAGAGCGCCGACACTTCCGAACCAGCCTGAGTGAAGCGGAAGATGTTGTCGACGAAGAACAGAACGTCGGTGCCGGTCGCGTCACGGAACTGCTCGGCCACGGTCAGGCCGGTCAGCGCCACGCGCATACGCGCCCCCGGAGGCTCGTTCATCTGGCCGTAAACCAGCGCCACCTGCGATTCCGCCAGATTGTCCGGCTTGATAACGCCCGATTCCACCATTTCGTGGTAAAGGTCGTTGCCCTCACGGGTCCGTTCGCCAACGCCCGCGAACACCGAGTAACCCGAGTGCACTTT
>JAGPGI010000155.1 GCA_018056045.1 Paracoccus sp. (in: a-proteobacteria) | reverse complement strand
GGTCTGATCCGTCCAGATCCAGCAGTCTGCGCGACCGCAGGTGCCGCTTGCGGCAGAAAATCCTTGTCTAGCGCTCGGATACAGGCGATCTTCACCTCAAACGACACGCCACTTGGGGAATGCAGGTCCAAGCCCTTCTGAGGAATTTTCTTGACCGCACCTGAATTGCCGGATCAATTGACGGCCTATGCACGATGTCGGGGGCCAACCCTGCGCGTGCCAGCTGACCCGGCAAACGGGCAGATTTGGGGAGTAGAGAATGGAATACTTTATCCAGCAGACCGTTAACGGTCTGACGCTGGGATCAATTTATGGCATGATCGCAATCGGCTACACGATGGTCTACGGGATCATCGGGATGATCAACTTCGCCCATGGCGACGTGTTCATGCTGGGCGGCTTTGCCGCGCTCATCGCCTACTTGGTCCTTATCGCCATCTTCGCCAGCGTGCCGGTTGCGGTCGCACTGGTCGTGATGATGGCCATAGCGATCCTGATGACCTCGCTGTGGAACTGGACGATCGAGCGGATCGCCTACAGACCGTTGCGGGGCTCTTTCCGGCTTGCACCGCTGATCACCGCGATCGGCATGTCGATCGTTCTGTCGAACTTCATCCAGGTGTCGCAGGGGCCGCGCAACAAGCCGATCCCGCCCCTGGTTTCAGAGGTTTACAACATCTACGGCATCTCGGTTTCGCTGAAGCAGATCCTGATTGTCGCGGTGACCGTCGTGATGATGACCGCCTTCTGGTATCTGGTGAACAAGACCTCGCTGGGCCGGGCGCAGCGCGCGACCGAGCAGGACCGCAAGATGGCGGCGCTTCTGGGCATCGACGTCGATCGCACGATCTCGATCACCTTCGTGATGGGGGCTGCGCTGGCCGGTGTCGCCGGCTCGATGTATCTGATGTATTACGGCGTCGCGGTGTTCTCTGACGGGTTCATCCCGGGGGTGAAAGCCTTTACCGCGGCGGTTCTGGGCGGCATCGGCTCGCTGCCGGGCGCGCTGCTGGGCGGGCTGTTGATCGGTCTGATCGAGTCGCTCTGGTCGGCCTATTTCTCGATCGACTACAAGGACGTGGCGACGTTCTCGATCCTTGCGATCGTGCTGATCTTCAAGCCGACCGGCCTGCTGGGCCGTCCTGAAATCGAGAAGGTGTGAAATCATGGCCATGCCTTCAACAAACCCACCGAAAACGTCCGAAAACCTGTTCGGCAAGGCCCTGCGCGAGGCGCTGCTTGCCGGCGTGATCTCGCTGGGCCTGTTTACCCTGTATATCGGCCTGAAAACCGATCAGAACATCCGCAACGAGCTGATCCTGACCCAACGCTGGGGGATGCTGGCCGTCTTCGTCGCATTAGCGATGGTCGGCCGCTTCCTCATGGTGCTGGTGATCGCACCATGGTTTGCTGCCCGCAAGGCGACCAAATCGGCACGCGCCGATGTCGCCCCCGCGCCGCAAGGCCTGTTGCGTCGCAACCTGCATATCGTTGCCTTCGGGGCGCTGATCCTGTTCCCGCCCCTGATGGTGATGCTGTTCGGCACCCAGGGCTCGCTGAAGTTCGTCGACAACTTCGGCATCCAGATCCTGATCTACGTCATGCTGGCCTGGGGCCTGAACATCGTCGTGGGTCTGGCGGGCCTGCTGGACCTTGGCTATGTGGCTTTTTATGCCGTGGGCGCTTATTCCTACGCGCTGCTGTCCACCTACTTTGGCCTGTCCTTCTGGCTGCTGCTGCCGCTTGCCGGCATTCTGGCCGCTTTCTGGGGCGTGATCCTGGGTTTCCCGGTGCTGCGGCTGCGCGGTGACTATCTGGCCATCGTCACGCTGGCTTTCGGTGAGATCATCCGTCTGGTGCTGATCAACTGGGTCGATGTGACCAAGGGCACCTTCGGCATCTCCAGCATCGCCAAGGCCTCGGTCTTTGGCATCTGGTCCTTTGACGTCACGGCGCCGAACAACTTTGCCAAGGCCTTCGACCTCCCGATGTCCTCGGCCTACTACAAGATCTTCCTGTTCTACGTGATCCTGGCCCTCTGCGCCCTGACGGCCTATGTGTCAATCAAGTTGCGGGCCATGCCGATCGGGCGGGCATGGGAAGCGCTGCGCGAGGACGAGATCGCCTGCCGTTCGCTGGGCATAAACACCGTCACCACCAAGCTGACTGCCTTCTCGCTGGGCGCGATGTTCGGTGGCTTTGCCGGCGCGTTCTTTGCCGCGCGTCAGGGTTTCGTCTCGCCCGAATCCTTCGTGTTCCTCGAATCCGCCGTGATCCTGGCGATCGTGGTTCTGGGTGGCATGGGTTCGTTGTTCGGCATCGCCATCGCCGCCTTGGTGATGATCGGCGGCACCGAGCTGTTGCGCGAAATGACCTTCCTCAAGGCAATCTTCGGCCCCGATTTCACGCCTGAACTCTACCGCATGCTGATCTTTGGTCTGGCGATGGTGATCGTGATGGTCCTGAAGCCGCGTGGCTTTGTCGGCTCGCGTCAACCCACGGCCTTCCTGCATGAGCGCAAGGCCATTTCGGGCAGCTTCACCAAGGAAGGGCACGGCTGATGTCCGGGCAAAACAAAATGAACGACGTCATCCTCAAGATCGAACACCTGACGATGCGCTTTGGCGGGCTGGTGGCGATCAACGATCTGTCCTTCGACGTGCGTCGGGGCGATATCACCGCACTGATCGGCCCCAACGGGGCCGGCAAGACCACGGTGTTCAACTGCGTGACCGGCTTCTACCGGCCGACGATGGGCATGCTGACCATGACCCAGCGTGACGGCAGCCAGCACCAGTTGGAGCGGTTGAACGATTTCCGCATCAACCGCGAAGCCAAGGTGGCCCGCACCTTCCAGAACATCCGGCTGTTCACCGGCCTGACGGTGCTGGAAAACCTTCTGGTCGCGCAGCACAACGCGCTGATGCGCGCGTCGGGCTACACGGTGTTGGGCCTTCTGGGCTTTCCGGCCTATCGCAAGGCTTCGGCCGAGGCGATCGACAAGGCGCGCTACTGGCTGGAGATGGCCGCGCTGACCGACCGGGCCGATGATCCCGCCGGCGATCTGTCCTACGGCGCCCAGCGCCGCCTGGAGATCGCCCGCGCGATGTGCACCGGGCCCGAGTTGCTGTGTCTGGACGAACCCGCCGCGGGTCTGAACCCGCGCGAAAGTCTGGAGCTGAACACGCTGCTGCGGGCCATCCGCGACAAGACCGGCACCTCGCTGCTGCTGATCGAGCATGACATGTCGGTGGTGATGGAAATCTCGGATCACGTCGTGGTTCTGGAATATGGCACCAAGATCTCGGACGGAACGCCCGAGGAAGTTCAGAACGATCCGAAGGTGATCGCCGCCTATCTGGGCGTGGAAGATGATGAGGTAGACGAGGTGCTGGACGAGATCACCCACGCGGCTGAGGAAACCGAAGCATGAGCAATACGCTTCTGAAAGTCGAAGGGGTCGAGACCTATTACGGCAATATCCGCGCCCTTGCGGGTGTGGATGTCGAAGTGGCCCGTGGCGAGATCGTCTGTCTGATCGGCGCCAACGGGGCCGGCAAATCCACCCTGATGATGACGATCTGCGGCGCGCCGCAGGCGCGTGTCGGCAAGGTGATCTTTGACGACGAGGACATCACCCGTGTCCCGACCCACCTGATCGCCCGTCGCCGCATCGCGCAATCGCCCGAAGGCCGGCGGATTTTTCCGCGCATGACCGTGCTGGAAAACCTGCAGATGGGCGCCAGCCTCGACAACCAGCAGTTCTTCAAGGAGGACGTCGAAAAGATGTTCACCTTGTTCCCGCGGTTGAAAGAGCGTCAGCACCAGCGGGGCGGCACCCTCTCGGGCGGCGAGCAGCAGATGCTCTCGATCGCGCGTGCGCTGATGGCGCGTCCCAAGCTGCTGCTTCTGGACGAGCCGTCGCTGGGTCTTGCCCCGTTGATCGTCAAGCAGATCTTCGAGGCGATCAAGGTTCTGAACCAGACCGAGAAACTGACGGTGTTCCTGGTCGAACAGAACGCGTTTGCGGCGCTGAAACTGTCGAATCGCGGCTATGTGATGGTGAACGGCAAGGTGACCATGTCGGGCCCCAGCAAGGAATTGCTGGCCAATCCCGAGGTGCGCGCCGCCTATCTGGAAGGGGGGCATCACTGATGCAGGGTATTCTTTACGAGGAAAGCTCTTTCCTGACCTTTGCGCTGATCACGATCGTCATGGGCGGCTGGACGGCCTGGCGTACGGGCCGTGCCACCGCCGAATCCTGGGGCAAGGTCAGCACGCTGGTGATCTATGTTCTGCTTCTGGGCATGGCGATCCGCTTCATCCACTTCGCACTGTTTGACGGCACGTTGTTGTCGCTGCATTACTATATTGCTGATACCGTCTTCCTGGCGGCATTTGCCTGGGCCGGCTGGCGTTACACCCGGACCCGGCAGATGACGACGCAATATTACTGGCTGTACCGCAAGACCTCGCCGTTCAGCTG
Source organism: Paracoccus sp. (in: a-proteobacteria) (assembly GCA_018056045.1). Classification (GTDB taxonomy): domain Bacteria; phylum Pseudomonadota; class Alphaproteobacteria; order Rhodobacterales; family Rhodobacteraceae; genus Paracoccus. The sequence goes on along the minus strand of JAGPGI010000155.1, from coordinate 2,111 downwards.
GGACGCGAAATAACAGATCGGGGCCGCCCGGACCTTGGGTCGGGCGGCACCCTGCGCCAGCAGGCAAGCGGAACGCCGGCGGCAAACCACCATCAAAGTTCCGCAAAACATGGGAGTCTTCGTATGAAAAAGTCCTTCATCTCGGCCCTGGCGCTTGCCGCGAGCCTTGGTTTTGCTGGCTCGGCCTGGGCCGAAGTCATCTTCGCCGTGGGCGCGCCGCTGACCGGCCCGAACGCGGCCTTTGGCGCGCAACTTCAGAAAGGTGCCGAGAAGGCAGTCGCCGACATCAACGCCGCCGGCGGCATGAATGGCGAGCAAATCAAGCTCGTGTTCGGCGATGACGTGTCCGACCCCAAGCAGGGCGTTTCGGTTGCCAACAAGTTTGTGGCTGACGGCGTAAGCGTCGTGATCGGCCACTTCAACTCGGGCGTGTCGATCCCGGCTTCGGAAGTCTATGCCGAAAACGGCATCCTGCAGGTTTCGCCCGCCGCCACCAACCCGGTCTATACCGACCGCGGCATGTGGAACACCTTCCGCACTTGCGGCCGTGACGACCAGCAGGGCGACATTGCCGGCGCCTATATCGCCGAGAACTTCAAGGACGCCAAGATCGCCGTGGTTCATGACAAGACCCCTTATGGTCAGGGTCTGGCCGATCTGACCAAGGCCGCCATGAACAAGGCCGGCGTGACCGAAGTTCTGTATGAAGGCTTCAACGCCGGCGAAAAGGACTTCTCGGCGCTGATCGCCAAGATGAAAGAGGCTGGCGTCGAGCTGGTTTATCACGGCGGTCTGCACCCCGAAGCCGGTCTGCTGATCCGTCAGATGGCCGATCAGGGCGTCACCGCCAAGCTGATGTCGGGTGACGGCATCGTGTCGAACGAACTGGCCGCCATCGCTGGCGACGCGGTTGAAGGCACCATGAACACCTTCGCCCCCGATCCGCGCCTGCGCGAAGAAGCCAAGCCGCTGGTCGAAGCGTTCCGCGCCGAAGGCTTCGAGCCCGAAGCCTACACCATGTACTCCTATGCGGCCGTTCAGGTCGTGGCGGCCGCTGCCGCCGCGGCTGGCTCGAACGACACGATGGCGATCGCCGAGGCGCTGAAGGCCAAGGGTCCGTTCAAGACCGTTCTGGGCGAATTGTCCTTCAACGAGAAGGGCGACATCACCCGCCCGGACTACATCATGTACGAATGGCGCAAGGGTGACGACGGCAAGTACAGCTACTTTGCCAAGTAAGTCGTCCATCTGACCAAAGGGGGCGCGGCGTGTGATACATGCCGCGCCCTTGTCGTTTCAGCGGCTGAAGCGCCAGCGTGTCTGCTGCTGCCACGCCTGTCCCGGCGCCAGCAGGACGGACGGAAAGTCGGGATGAGACAGCGCATCGGGCCAGAACTGCGGCTCCAGCGCCAATCCCTCATAGCGGCTGCGCAGCGGGCGGATCGCATCGCGTCCGTCATAGACCTGCACCCCCGGCTCGGTGGTGGCCAATGTCAGGGTCAGCCCGCCTCGTCCCGTCAGCCACAGCACATCGCGCAGCGTCCCTCGCGCCCGCGACAGGCAGAAATTGTGATCAAGCGACGGATCGCCTTTCATATGTCGCCCGCCACCATGCCATCGACCAGTGGCCTCCCAGAGTTCGTAGCAAGCAAGCCACCTTGCAGCCCAAGGAACGGTGGTTTTCGCAATCGACATCGATGGGTTCCACTCTTTGGCCATAGGATCAAATAAGCAAAGCGGGGAAAGGCGGTTGAGAGCATCAGCTTCGGATGCGCAAAGCAGAGGAAACGAGCATGAAGATCGCACTTGTCGCGGCGCTTTCGGCGCTGAGCATGGCACCGGCCGCCGAAGCGCAGGATGGGTTCTACTATGGCATCGGCCTTGGCCTCACCCGGACCAGCACGGTCTCTCCGGTCGTTCCCGGCTACGAAGCAGACGCGACCGACTATTCGCTGTCCCTGACGGCAGGGTATCGTTTTCCGGCAACGGGCAGTCTGGCCTATGGCATCGAAGGCAACCTCGACTTTCTCTCGTCGAAAGCCATGTCCGGCAATGGCGGTGACGCCTGCACCGGGATTTCGCCGTCCTGGTGTGAAGTAGACGCGGTCCTG
>JAGPGI010000004.1 GCA_018056045.1 Paracoccus sp. (in: a-proteobacteria) | reverse complement strand
CCCGATCCGCCGGCCGAAGCCGCGGGGCTGACGCGCCCCTGTCGCCGGTCGCCCAGACGTTGCCGGCGATGGCGACGCAGAGCGACGGCGGCGATCTGACGCGCCCCGAACCGGTGCGCGAGGCCGGATATCGGGCCGCCGAACAGGGCGCCGATTGCACGGGGTCGGATGCCCTCCGCCTCGCGCATCGAAACAGCGCGTCGAGGCGCAGGCGCGCCGCCAGGTCCCCGCCTGCCTGGAGAACATGGTATGCGAGAGGCTCTGCCCTCGTACCTCGACGCGGTGACGGTAGTCGCCGGAAGTCGCGACGGCACAATCCTCGAGCGCGAGGATCGAATGCGCCGTGCGTCGTTCATGGTCTCCTCGTCCTTGGAGGCCAGCAGATGTCAGATCATAGCTTTCGCCACTGTCCGATTTTCGGGGGGTAGCTCAATCTGGGAGTACAAATTGCAGATCGGCGGAGCTGGGAATCGGGACGGGAAGGGGCAATTAGGAGCATTGCAGGAACACGCAAGCCCAGGGAAGAGCTGTTCGGAAGTTACATGATCACAGGCACTGAAATCACGTGGTGCCGCTCGTCAGTGCAAAGGTGTGGCGCGCGATCATCCGTTCTTCGTCGGTAGGGATGACCAGGATCGGGAGGCGACTCGCAGGGGTGGAAATGCAGGTTGCGCCAGCGGCATTGGCAGCGGGGTCGATCTCGGCGCCAAGCCAGGCAAGGCGCGCGGCGATGCGGGCGCGGATCTCGGGCGAATGTTCGCCAATTCCGGCGGTGAACACGAAGGCGTCCAGCCCGCCGAGGGCCGCGGCCAACTGGCCGGCGTGGAGGCCGCAGCGATAGGCGAAATGCTCGATGGCAAGGGCGGCGCGCGGGTCGGGGCTGGTCAGAAGGTCGCGCATGTCGCTGGAGATGCCCGAAAGGCCCTTCAGCCCCGCCTCGCGATAGAGGAGGCGGGTGATCTCGGCCGGGGTCATGCCTTTTTCCTCGATCAGATGCAGCACCACGCCGGGGTCGAGCTGGCCGGGGCGGGTGCCCATCGGCAGGCCGTCAAGCGCGGTGAACCCCATCGTCGTCTCGACGCTGCGACCACCCTGCAAGGCGCACATCGAGGCGCCGCTGCCCAGATGGGCGACGATGACGCGGCCCTCGGCGATCTCGGGCGCGGTTTCGGACAGGGCCTGCGCGATGTATTCGTAGCTGAGGCCGTGAAAGCCGTAGCGGCGGATGCCTTCGTCGTAGAAGGCGCGCGGCAGGGCATAGCAGTTGACATGTTCGGCATGGTGGCGGTGGAATGCCGTGTCGAAACAGGCGACCTGCGGGGCGTCGGGCGCGATCGCCATGGCCAGGCGGATCGGCGCCAGATTGTTCGGCTGATGCAGGGGCGCCAGAGTCTGATAGCGGGAGAGCCGGTTCAGGATATCCTCGTCGATCAGCACGGCGCGGTCGAAATCCGGCCCTCCATGCACGACCCGGTGGCCGATGGCGCGCAGGGTGATGCCCTTGCGGGTCTTCAACCAGTCCCGCAGGACGCCAATTGCGGCTGGCAGGTCGGGGATTTCGGCGGCCTCATGGCTGCGGTCGATCAGCACGGCGCCTGCAGAATCGACGATCCTGAGCCGGGGCCTGACTCCGATCCCGTCGACCTGGCCGCGCACACGTCGCTGCAATCCGCCATCGACAAGACCGAAGGACTGGAACTTCAGGCTGGACGACCCCGCGTTGACGACCAGGATCACGTCCATCAGACGCCGGCCTTCCTGCGGAGCGCATTGGCATAGATCGCCGCCACTGCGCAGGAGGCCATGCGGGTGCGGACGCTGTCGGCCCGCGAGGTCAGGATGATCGGCACGCGCGCGCCCAGCACGATCCCGGCGGCATCGGCGCGGGACAGGAAGATCAGGTTCTTCGCCAGCATGTTTCCGGCCTCGAGGTCGGGAACGACAAGGATCTGGCCGTGGCCGGCAACCGGGCCGCCGATGCCCTTGATGCGCGCCGCTTCGGGATCGATGGCATTGTCAAAGGCCAGCGGGCCATCCAGCAGGCCGCCGGTGATCTGTCCCCGTTCGGCCATCTTGCACAGCGCAGCCGCCTCGATCGTTGAGGGGATCTTCGTCGTCACCGTCTCGACCGCCGACAGGATCGCCACCTTGGGTGTGCCAAGCCCGATGCCCGCCCACAGGTCGATGGCGTTCTGTACGATGTCGCGCTTGCTGTCGAGATCGGGAAAGATGTTGATCGCTGCATCGGTGATGAACAGCGTCTCGGGGTGGCCCGGCACATCCATGATGAAGACATGGCTGATCCGGCGTTCGGTGCGCAGGCCGGTGGTCGCGTCGGTGACTTCCTTCATCAGCTCATCGGTGTGCAGGCTGCCTTTCATCAAAAGCTCGCCCTTGCCGGCGCGGATCAGGGCCACCGCCTGCGCGGCGGCGGCGTGGCTGTGCGGCGCATCGACGAACTGCCGCCCGGCAAGGTCGATGCCGTGTTCGGCGGCGATGGCGCGGATGCGGGCTTCCGGCCCCACCAGAACCGGCTCGATCAGATGTGCCGCCGCCGCCTCCATCGCGCCGCGCAGCGAGGTCTCGTCGCAAGGATGTGCGACGACGGTCAAGGCGGGCGAGCCGTCGCGGGCGGCGGCAATCAGGCGCTGGTGCTTGTCGTGAAGCTCGTCCATGGGGTGTCCGTTCAGGATGCCTTGCGTTTGTCGATCGCTGCGGGTCCGATGCCAAGAAGGCTGGCGATCCGGTTCAGCCGCTGCCGCGCCTTGTGGTCCAGCGCGCCGCTGGCCTCGACCACCTCGCGGATGGTGTCAAGCGCCATGCGGCGCTGGTCGCCGGATTCGGGCATGAGACCGGGAATGGCCCCAAGCGCCGCCTCTTCGTCGAGAAGCAGCATCTGAAGCTGTTCACGCACCATCTGCTTGAAATCGGCCAGCGTCAAAGCGCCGCTTTCGGGATGGGTCCGGCGCAATCGGGCGATCTCGGCGAACTGGCGTTCGTCGACGACCCTGCCCGACATGCCGACCCAGATCAGCGCCCGCACCACTGCCGCGACAGGACCGCCCTCCGTCATGTTTCGGCGCAGCCCCTCGTCGCGGCGCCTGACCAGTTCGTCATGCAGCCCGGTATGTGCGGGCTTGCGCGGGCGCTCTGTCGAGGATGTGTCGACGCCTAGCGCCGCCTGCAAGGCCCTATTGCCATAAATGGCGTGGAAACTGGCCTCGGATGTCCAGTTGATCACGTCGCGCATCGCGTCAAGACCCTGAACGATGGCGGTTGATGTCATCTCCTGCATGTTGAGCCAGGGGTTGTCCGGGCTGGCAGGTTCGCGTTTTTCGCGCACACTTTCTGCCAGTCCCTTGACCTGCCGCATCCAGGGGTTGCCGGCGCAGAACATCTCGTAGGACAGTCGCAGCGGGTGGAACCTGCGCGTCGCCTCGGCGAAGGATGGCGTCGTGAAGGCCTGCACGAAGGGCTGGGCGAAGGTGCGGTAAAGTGCCAGGTTGATCTCGGAGAGCCGTGCCACCGTCTCGAACTTGCGCTCGTCCTCAAGGTCGTTGCCGCCAAGCGCGCGGATGTCATCCAGCGTGCGCGCCTCGCAACGCATCACCCAGTCGCCCTTGACCAGATCGGCATTGACTCCGGCCGCCTCCTTCGGGGTCAGCACCGCCTCGTAAAGACCGGGGGGCAGCACGTCGATCAGGTCGATGTTGTGGGCGAACTCGTCATGTTCCTTGCGTGCGACCTGGCCCGAGACGAAAATGCCCAGATGGCCGATATGGTCGTGCACCGTGTAGACAATGGTTTGCCCCCAGGCGCGGATGTCGTCCTCGCTGTCATAAAGGTCAAGGATCCAGTCCAACGCCTGCTGCGGCGGAGTGATGTTGTCGCCCTTCGAGCAGAAGACGACGATGGGCGAGTTGATCGCGCGCAGGTCGATGGCAGTGCCATCCGCAGTTCGGATATCGCCGGCCGCAAGATGGTTGCCGACGAAAAGCTCGTCCACGATCCACTGCATTTCCCCGGCATTCAGCGTGACCAGGGCATTCCACCACTTCTCGAACCCAAGGTAACGCTCGGGCTCGGTGTCGATCTTCGACCAGAGATTGTATTGCTTGGTCCAGAAGGTGTTCGCCGGATCCTGCGCCTCGAAGTTCTGGACCAGCGCGGCGCCATCGAAGATGCCGCCCCCCAGATCGCCCGCCAGTGCCGTCAGCCAGGTTCCGCCCATGAGGCCGCCGGCATAGCGCATCGGATATTTGCCATGCACGCCCGCCCAGTAGGACAGAGGCGTTCCGGGAACGATGATCGGGCCGAAAAGCTCGGGCCGCAGGGCGGCAAGGATCATCACCGCCCAACCGGCCTGGCAATTGCCGATGACGCAGGGCTTGCCCTCGGCCTCGGGGTGGCGCGCGACTACCGTTTCCAGAAAGGTCGCCTGGGCATTGGTGACATCAAGGATGGTCTGGCCGGGAACCGGTTCGGGCAGAAAGCCGATGAACCAGACCGGATGGCCCGCCTTCAGCGCGACGCCCACCTCGCTGTCGGCCTTGAAGCCGCCGATGCCCGAAACCTGACCCGCGCGCGGATCGACGATCACGAAGGGACGTTTCAGGGGGTCGATGGTTACGTCTTCAGGGGGGACGATCCGATAGAGAAGATAGTTCACCGGCGGGTCGAAACTGCGGGCATCGAGGACCAGTTCGGCATCATAGCTCAGGACATTGGGCGCCGGATCTTTGGTATGGGCGTCGTACTGGGCGGCACGTTCGCGCATCACGTCAAGGAAAATCACCGAACGCTGCCAGGCATCTGTCATGTATTCCGCAGTCTGCGCCATCGCGGGAAATGTCATGTCACGCTGAGCCATGTTTCCACCTTTCGATTGCCGGAAGGCCGGCGGGTTCGCCAACCGTCCCATGGGTTCGATATGTCTATCTGCGCGCTGGGCGGCGAAAGGCAAACCATGCGCCCCCGCCCCCGGCGCAACTTTTCGTTATCTGGGCGCGCCCCTTAGCGCAGGAAGGCCCGGAACTGCCGGAGTGCCAGCCAGAACAGCACCGCCCCGATCACCGCCAGCGCAAGAAGCTGCGGCCAGACCACCTCCAGCCCGGCCCCCCGGAACAGGATCGACTGCGACAGGATGATGAAGTGGGTATTCGGTGCCGCCAGCATGATGGTCTGGATGAACTCCGGCATCGACTCGCGCGGGGTCATGCCGCCGGACAGGATCTGCAGCGGGATGAGAACCATCATCATCAGAAGCGCAAACTGCGGCATTGTGCCGGCGACCGTGGCCATGAATATCCCCATCGAGGTCATGGCGACCATCATCAGAACCGCCCCGGCAAGGAAAAGCGGCACCGATCCCGCGACGGGCACATTCATCAGCCCCTGAACCACCACCGTCAGCGAGAAGGTCGAGCCAAGCAGAACCACCAGCCCCATCGACCAGATCTTGGACAGCATGATCTCGGTCGCCGTGACCGGCATCACCAGAAGATGTTCGACCGTGCCATGTTCCTTTTCCCGGATCAGGGCTGATCCGGTCAGGATCAGCGACAGCATGGTGATCGACTGGATAACGCTGTTGATGGCCCCGAACCAGCCGGGATCAAGCGACGGGTTATAGCGGGCGCGAAGGGCCAGTTCGACGGGCAGCGTGCTTTGCGCCCGATACCCCGAGACAAATTCCGAGACCTCGCTGGACACGATCTGACTGACATAGCCGCCGCCGGTGAAAGCCTGGCTCATCCGTGTCGCGTCAATGTTCAGCTGGATCGCCGGTGCCTTGCCCGCCAGCACATCGCGCTGGAAATCCGGTGGAATGTTCAGCGCGAAAGTATCCAGGCCCGCATCCATCCTGGTGTCGATTTCGGCGGCGGTAATCAGGTTCGGCGGCACGAAATAGGGCTGATAGAAGGCCGAGACGATCCGCGACGATAGCTGCGACTGGTCCTCGTCGACGATCGAGATCGCGGCATTGCTCAGCGTCTCCGGGCTGGAATTGGCCGAAGTCCAGACCGACAGGCTGAAGGAATAGACGATCAGCGCCAGCATGATCCAGTCGCGCCACAGCCCGCGCAGCTCCTTCACCCCGAGGTTTCGGACGTTCTTCAGGTTCATGGCGCTACCTCTCCTGCTTCTTCAGGAAGGACACGCTCAACCCCAGGATGATCGGAACCGAGGCCGCCATCGCCAGCGTCGGCTGGATCAGTTCAACAAAGCCGAACGATTTCGAGAAGGCACCGCGGGCCGCCGTGATGAACCATGTGGCCGGATAGACCTCGCCGATGGTACGCCCGAACCCTTCCAGCGAAGATACCGGGTCGATCAGACCGGAATAGGACACCGCGGGAATCATCGTCAGCAGCGTCGTCGCGAACAAGGCCGCAACCTGGCTGGAGATGAATACCGACACCAGAAAGCCAAGCGCGGTGCTGGCCGTCACGAACACCAGCGCGGACATGGAAAAGCCGATGAAACTGCCGGTGAACGGCACCCTGAAGACGAAAACCGCCATCACCATCATCAGCACGAAGTTCACCATGGCCAGCGCCATATATGGCAGCTGCTTGCCCAGAAGGAATTCCAGCCGCGTCACCGGGGTCACGTAGAAATTGATGATCGAACCAAGCTCTTTCTCCCGGGCCACCGACAAGGTGGTCAGGATGGCCGGGATCATCAATAGCAGCATGGGCAGGACCGCCGGCACCATGGCGACGATGCTTTTCACATCCGGGTTGTAGCGGTAGCGGGTGACAAGCTCGAAATCGCCGGCCAGAGCGGCCGAGCCAAGCGCCTCGCGCATCTTGCGCGTGATCCAGTCGCCGTGCATTCCCTGGATATAGCCCTGCACCGTGCCGGATTGGGTCGGGTTGGCACCGTCGAACCAGGCGCCGATCTCGACCGTGCGGCCGCGCGCCACATCCGCGGCAAAGCCGGCAGGAATCTCGATCGCCAGGCTGATCTCGCCCGCCCGCATCCTTGCGTCCATGTCGTCATAGCCCTGAAGCGCGGGCCGTTCGGTGAAATAGCGCGATCCGGCAATGTCGGCGACATAGTCCCGGCTGGCAGTGGTCTGGTCACGGTCCAGAACCGCAAAGGTAAGATCCTCGACATCCATGTTGATGCCAAGGCCGATCACCACCATCAAAAGCAGGCTGCCGACAAGCGCCATCGCCAGACGGATCGGGTCACGCTGAAGTTGCAGGCTTTCCAGCCGCGAATAGCTGAGAAGGCGGCGCAGGCTGAATCTCCGCTGCGGGTGCGGTGGGGCAGGTGCGGCGGCGGGCGCGGCCTGATTGGCTGCTTCGGGCGCAGGGGCGGGTGGCGGTGCGGTCTTGTCGATCGCCTCTTGCAGATAGGCGACAAAGGCATCTTCCAGTGTCTCGCAGCCTTTCGAGGCCTTGATCGCCTCGGCCGTGTCGCTGATCAGCACCTCTCCGGCATGCATCAGCGAGATGCGGTCGCACCATTCCGCCTCGTTCATGAAATGGGTCGAGACGAAGATCGTCACGCCATCCTTGCGCGACAGGTCCGCCAGAATGCGCCAGAAGCCGTTGCGCGCGACCGGGTCCACACCCGAAGTCGGCTCGTCAAGGATCAGGATCTCTGGTCCGTGGATCAGGGCCACGGCCAGCGAAAGCCGCTGCCGGATCCCCAGGGGCAGCGCTTCGGGCAGCGCGTCCGCCACGTCACCAAGGTCGAACCTCTCCGCCATCTCGGCCACCCGCGCGGGGATCTTCGCCTCCTCAAGGGCGAAAAGCCGGGCGTGCAGTTCCAGGTTCTGTCGCACCGTCAGTTCCGAATAAAGCGAGAAGGCCTGGCTCATGAATCCGACCCTGCGGCGCACCGCCAGGTCGCGGGCATCGACCTCGTGGCCAAACAGCCGGGCGATGCCCTCGGTCGGCTCCAGAAGGCCGGTCAGCATCTTCATCGTCGTGGTCTTGCCGCAGCCGTTGGAGCCGAGAAAGCCGAAGATCTCGCCCTTGGCGATGCGAAAGCTGACGTCGTTGACGGCGGTGAAATCGCCGAACCTTTGGGTCAGGTGTTCGGCCTCGATGGCAATCTCGCCATCGGTTGCATCGCGCGGTGGGATCACCACCTCCTGATCGTCACCGCGATCGGCCGCCGGCAAAAGCGCGATGAAGGCGCGGTCAAGATCGGCCGCGCCGGTGCGCGCCAGAAGCTCTGCCGTCGTGCCCGTCGCCAGCACCTTGCCGGCGTTCATCGCCACCAGCCAGTCGAAACGCGCGGCCTCCTCCATATAGGCGGTGGCCGTGATCACGCTCATGTCGGGGCGCGTGGCGCGGATGCTGTCGATCAGATCCCAGAACTGGCGGCGCGACAGGGGATCGACGCCGGTCGTCGGTTCATCAAGGATCAACAGGTCCGGGTCATGGATCAGCGCGCAACAAAGGCCCAGCTTCTGCTTCATGCCACCGGAAAGCTTTGCCGCCGGACGGTCGCGGAACGGCGACATGCCGGTCGCTGTCAGCAGGTCAAGGATGCGGCGATCTCTTTCGGCCTTGTCATGGCCAAAGAGCCTGCCGAAGAACTCCAGATTCTCCTCGACCGAAAGCGTCGGGTACAGGTTCTTGCCCAGCCCCTGCGGCATATAGGCGATGCGCGGGCAGACCCGGCTCCGGTGTCCGGCGTCGCGCATGTCGCCCCCCAGCACATGCACGCCGCCGTCCTGGATCACGCGCGCCCCGGCAAGCAGCGACAGAAGGCTGGACTTTCCAACGCCGTCGGGACCGATCAGCCCCACCATCATGCCGGCGGGGATGTCCAGCGTCACCCTGTCCAGCGCAGTAACCTTGCCGTAACGCAGGATCAGGTCACTGACCGATGCGACCGGCGGCTGGTCTGCCCCGGTCATTTCACGACATTGGCAAGCGAGGCCGGCCATTCGGCATCGGGAAGCGTCTTCAGATAGGCCATGCCCGGGAGGCCGGTCTTCACATAGGCGACATAGCGGGAAAGCAGCTCTGGATCGACTTTTGCCCGAACTCTGAACATCAGCTTCTCACGCTCTTCCGCCGTCTCGACCGTCTTGGGGGTGAATTGCGCCACATCCGCCACATAGGAAACCGTCGCCGGGATCACGATACCGGGGGCTGCATCCAGGGTCAGGCGCACCTCGGACCCGATCTGAACCCGCCCCGCCTGCGATGTGGGCAGGAACACCGTCATGTAGACATCGCCCAGATCGACAAGACTCAGGATCCGGCCCCCCGAGCCGACGACCTCGCCTTCCTGTGCGACAAGATACTGGATACGACCGCTACGGGGGGCGACCAGCGTCGCATCGTCGATCGAGGCCGTGATGGAATCGATCGAGGCCTTTGCCGCATCAATCGCGGCCTCGGCGTCCACCACCTGCGCTTGGGCCGAAGTGATCCCGGCGAGAGCTGCCGCATGCGAAGCCTCGGCCGCGGCGACGCCCGCCTTTGCCTCGCGGTCCTTCGCGCGGTCGTCGTCAAAAAACCTGCTGCGAGACCGCGTTCGTTTTCACCAGCTGTTCCGAACGGGCCAGCTTCTGGGCGGCGGCATCGGCCATGGCCTGCGCCTGATCCACCGCAGCCTCTGCCGCGCGCTCCTGTGCCTCGGCCTGGGCGACCATGGCCTTTGCAGTCTCGATAGCGATACTGGCCCGGCGCAGCTGTGCCTCGGCCTGGCGTTTCTGGGCGTTGAGCTGGACGACATCCATCTGCACAAGCACATCGCCCGCATTGACGACCTGACCTTCGGCCGCCGCAATGTCGGCGATACGGCCGCCGGTCAGCGCGGCGATGTCGATCTCGGTCGCCTCGATCCGGCCATTCGCGCCCACGATGCCCTCAGGCAGCGCCGGCGTGTCCAGCTTGGTCCAGGCAAAATAGGCCGCAACCGCCGCGACCACCAGAATGGTCGGAACAAGGTATTTCGGTTTCTGTTTCACGCCTGCCCTCACTTGCTGCGCCGCGGCATCCTTGAATGCCGATGTTATTTGTGGGGAATCGTCAATACAAGCGCAGCCCCACGCTTCACCCTCCGGGCATCGCTTTTTCGGGGTGACGCGGTGGCGCCGCGAAGTGTAGGCACCAGATACGGCACGGAAATGACAATCCGTCCGGCCTCTCCGCAGTCCTTGGCCTGCGGCCCGATCATCGCGTTAACCCCAGCCTGATCTGCTTCTCGATCTCGATCAGGGCAAAGAACGCAGCGCCGATTCCGACGATCAGCAGGCCGTCGGCCAGCGGTACGGGTTCAGTCCCGAGCACGGCCTGCAAGGGCGGCAAGTAGGTGACGGCGAATTGCGCGGCGGTGATGATGATGACGACAGCCCAGACCACGCGCGTGCCCTTGACCGCATCCCATGTCAGCGAGGTGCCGTGGATGTTGCGGATGAAGAACAGGTGGAAGATCTCCAGCACCACCAGCGTGTTCATCGCAATTGTCTGCGCCAGCGCCAAGGAATAGCCTTGGTCCAGCGCGTAGGTGAACATCCCGAAGACCGCCGCCAGGAACAGTGCCGCCACCAGCACCACATGCCACACCAGCCCCCCCGACAGGATCGGTGTGGCGCGCGGGCGCGGGGGGCGCGACATGGTGACCGCCTCGGTCGGCTCGAACGCCAGGGCAAAGCCCAGGGTGATGCTGGTAATCAGGTTGATCCACAGGATCTGCACCGGTGTCAGCGGCAGCGCCATGCCGGCGACAAGCGCCACGATAACCACCAGCGCCTCGCCCGCGTTGGTGGGCAGGGTCCAGCTGATGACCTTCTTGAGGTTGTCATAGACCGTGCGCCCCTCGCGCACCGCCGCCGCGATCGAGGCGAAATTGTCATCCGCCAGCACCATGTCGGCGGCCTCTTTCGCCGCTTCCGAGCCCTTCAGCCCCATGGCGATGCCCGCATCGGCGCGCTTGAGCGCGGGCGCGTCGTTGACGCCGTCGCCGGTCATGGCGACGGTCAGGCCGTTGGCCTGCAACGCGGTGACAAGGCGAAGCTTGTCCTCGGGGCTGGTGCGGGCAAAGACATCGACGCCCGCGACCTCCAGCGCCAGTTGCGCATCGTCCAGTTTGTCCAGGTCGGCGCCGGTCAGCACACGGGCGTGGTTCACCAGCCCGATCTGGGCCGCGATGGCGGCAGCGGTGCCGGCGTGGTCGCCGGTGATCATCTTGACCCGGATCCCGGCGGCCCGGCATTCCGCTACGGCGGCGATCGCCTCGGGGCGGGGCGGGTCGATCAGGCCGACCAGCCCCAGAAAGCTCAGGCCGCCCTCCAGCGCGGGGGCGTCGATCCGGCCGGTGGTCTCGGCGCGTTCAGCCAGCGCCAGCACACGCAGGCCGCGCCGGGCCATCGCCTCGGCACGGTCGTGCCATGCCTGCAGGTCCAGCCCCGCACACATGCGCAACACCCGTTCCGGCGCGCCCTTGACATGGGTGATGCGGCCCTTGGGCCCATCGGTCAGCACCGCCATGAAGCGGTGGCGGCTGTCGAAGGGGATCGCGTCAAGCCGGGCGCGGGGCGTGTCTTGCATGATCTTGCCGGCGAAAACCAGCAGCGCCCCCTCCATTGGGTCGCCCTCGATGAGCCATTGCCCGCCCTTTTCGACCAGCGCCGCATCGTTGCAAAGCGCCGCCGCACGGGCGAGGGGGCGCAGGTCCCCCGGCGGGTCGATCCGACCCTCGGGCGCGTAACCCTCACCCGAGACCTGAAAGACCCCCTCGGCGGTTTCGGCCGTCACCACCACCATCTCGTTGCGGGTCAGGGTGCCGGTCTTGTCGGTGCAGATGACCGAGACCGAGCCAATCGCCTCGATTGCGGGCAGGTGGCGCACGATGGCATTGCGCCGGGCCATGGCCTGCACGCCGATGGCCAGCGTGATCGTCATCACCGCCGGCAGGCCCTCGGGGATTGCCGACACAGCGATGGCGACCACGGTCATGAACAGGTCCGGGAACGGCTCGTGGCCGACGAAATGGCCCCAGGCCAGCAGCAGCGCCGAGGCCAGCAGGATCAGGAACGACAGCCAGCGCGCGAAGTGGTCCATCTGCGCGACCAGCGGCGTGGTCAGTTGCTCGACCCCTGCCAGCAGGCCGCCGATGCGCCCGATCTCGGTGCTGGAGCCTGTGGCCGCCACCAGCCCCCGCGCGGTTCCCTGCGTCACCAGCGTGCCCGACCACAGCATTGATCTGCGGTCGCCCAGCGGGGCTGCGGCGGCAACCGGATCGGGCGTCTTTTCCACCGCGACGGATTCGCCGGTCAGTATCGCCTCCTGCGCGGCCAGCCCGCGGGCCTCGATCAGCCGCAGGTCGGCGGGAACCTTGTCGCCGGCCTCCAGCAGCACGATGTCGCCGGGAACAAGGCTGGCCCCGTCGACCGACTGGCGCTGCCCGTCGCGCAGGACGGCCGCGCGCGGTGCCAGCATGCCGCGGATCGCGGCCATGGCGGTTTCGGCCTTGCCCTCCTGGACGAAGCCGATCACGGCGTTGGCCAGAACCACGGCAAGGATGACGCCAGTATCGATCCAGTGGTTCAGGAACGCCGTCACCACCGCCGCTGCCAGCAGGACCTGGATCAGCACGTTGTTGAACTGGGCCAGAAACCGCAAAAGTGGCCCCCGCGACTTTGCTTCGGGCAGGCGGTTCGGGCCGTGGGCGGCGAGCCGTTCTTCCGCCTCGGACGTGGTCAGGCCCGCGAGGCGGGCTTCCAGATCGGCAAGGCAATCGGCTGCGGGGCGGGAATGTGGGTCGGAAACCCGCATCAGCATGCCTTCTGCTGGCTATCAATGGCCGCGCTGACGAGGATGCCTGTCTTTGGCCCTCCTACGACATTCATCCCTTCGTAGCCGCTCGTCATTTCCTGTCGCTTCCTCATGTTTTGGCCCCACGCGCCGGCGACCGCACGCGGGTTGCGGCGGGAACAGTGTCGGGGAGTCGCGCCGGCTTGATCTGCATCATGGACCGGTGCAATCGCCCGTGCTTTCAAGCGCAAAAGCCCAGTCAGGCAGAGCAATCAATCAGCATTGAGGACTTGACCATCTCAAATTGTCTGCTACCTCAGCATCGAGCAATTTGATTTGGCGTCAAGCCTCGATAGCTTTGGGTTGAGATTTGCACATCGGAGTTAACCGTAGGGAGACCAGCCATGACAGATCAGAACGCGCCAAGCGGCGATCCGGGCGCATCGGAAAACGATCCCGCCCATGGTCTCGCATCCCGTTTTCCGACTGCCTACACGATCCTTTTCCTGCTGATCATCTTTGTCGCCGCGCTGACCTGGATCATCCCCGCAGGCCAGTATGACCGGGTGATGAACGAGGAAATCGGCCGTGAAGTGGCCGTGGCTGGCACTTTCAAGACGGTCGAGGCGAACCCGCAGGGCTTTGTCGAGGTGATGCTGGCACCCGTCGCGGGTTTCTACGACCCCGACAGCTATGAGGCGAACGCCATCGATGTGGCGCTTTTCGTGCTGTTCCTTGGCGGCTTTCTTGGCGTGGTCAATGCGACCGGCGCGATCGACGCAGGGATCAAGACGGCGATGACCGCGATGAAGGGGCGCGAGATCTGGATGATCCCGATCCTGATGTCGCTGTTTGCGCTTGGCGGCACGACCTATGGCATGGCCGAGGAGACGCTGGCCTTTTACGCGATCCTTATCCCGGTGATGATCGCCGCGGGCTATGATGCGGTGACGGGGGTGGCCACGATCCTGATCGGTGCGGGTATTGGCGTGCTGGGTTCCACCATCAACCCGTTTGCCACTGTCATCGCGGCCAATGCGGCGGGCATTCCCTTTACCGAAGGCATGATCCTTCGCGTCGTGATCCTGCTGGGCGGGCTGGTGATCTGTGCGGCCTATGTCATGCGCTATGCGCATCGGGTCAAGACCGATCCGTCCCGCTCGATCGTGGCGGGCCAGGCCGATGCGCATCGCAGGCTGTTCCTGCACGCGGGGTTCGGCAATATGGAAGATGCCACCCTGACAGGCACACAGAAGGTCGTCCTGATCATCTTTGCGCTGACCTTTGCGGCGATGATCTGGGGCGTCTCCAGCCAGGGCTGGTGGATGGACAAGATGGGTGCGCTGTTCTTCGGATCGGCCATCGTCATCGGTCTGGTGGGACGGCTGGGCGAAAAAAAGCTGACCGGCAGCTTCGTCGATGGCGCGCGCGATCTTCTGGGCGTCGCTCTGGTGGTCGGTCTTGCCCGCGGTATCGTGGTGATCATGGACAACGGGCTGATCGCCGACACGATCCTGCACGGTGCGGAACAGTCGCTGGGCGGCCTTGGCGATCTGGCCTTCATCAACCTGATGTTCTGGATCGAGGTCGGGATGAGTTTCTTCGTGCCGTCCTCTTCGGGGCTAGCGGTGCTGTCGATGCCGATCATGGCGCCGCTTGCCGATTTCGCCGGTGTCGGGCGCGACCTGGTGGTCACGGCCTTCCAGTCGGCCAACGGGCTGGTGAACCTGATCAACCCGACCTTCGCGGTCGTGGTCGGCGGCCTTGCCATCGCGCATGTGTCCTACATCCGCTGGTTGGCCTTCATCTGGCCGCTGATGCTGATCCTGCTGGTCTTCATCACGGCGGCTCTCACTGTCGCCGCACTTCTGTAAGGAAAGGTAGAAACCGTGTCCGATCAAACGCTTGGAGTTCACTCTGAAACTGGCAAGCTGCGTCAGGTCATCGTATGCCGGCCCGGCCTTGCTCACCGCCGGCTGACGCCCGACAATTGCCAGGAACTGCTGTTCGACGATGTGTTCTGGGTCAAGCAGGCGCAGAAGGACCATGACGTCTTCGCATCCGTCATGCGCGACGAGGGCGTCGAGGTGCTGGACGTGAACGACCTGCTGGCCGAGACGCTGGACCTGGCCGAGGGGCGCAAGTATGTGCTGGACCACCGCATCAACCGCGATCAGGTCGGCGTCGGCATGCTGGCCGAACTGCGGGCCTGGATGGAGGAGCTGCCCGGCGCGAAGCTGGCGGAATACCTGCTGGGCGGGCTGGCGACCGGCGATCTGCCGTTCAAGCCCAGCGGGTTGTTCGGGGCCTATCTTGGCCATCAGGGCCTGATCCTGCCGCCGCTGCCCAACGCGCTTTTCACCCGCGACAACTCGGCCTGGATCTATGGCGGGGTCTCGGTCAACCCGATGCACTGGCCGGCCCGGCGCCCCGAGACGCTGCTGAACACCGCGATCTACAAGTTCCACCCCAAGTTCGCCGGCAAGGCCGAGATCTACTTCGGCGATCCCGGCGTGGATCACGGGCTGGCGACCGTCGAAGGCGGCGACATCATGCCGGTCGGCAATGGTACGGTGCTGGTCGGCATGGGCGAGCGGTCTTCACCGCAGGGCATCGGGCAACTGGCGGTCGCGCTGTTCGAAAAGGGCGCCGCCCAGCGGGTTCTGGCCTTTGCCATCCCGAAATCGCGCGCCGCGATGCACCTGGACACGATCTTTACCCTCTGCGGCGGCAACGTGGTCACGACCTTTCGCGAAGTGGCCGAGGAACTGGTCTGCTATGACCTGCGCCCCGGCAAGGGCGGGGCGGCGATAGAGTTCCGCCACGATCCGCGCCCGATCTTCGAGATCGTGGCCGAGGTCCTGGGCTACAAGTCGCTGGAACTGGTCGCGACCGGCGGCAACACCGAGGAGGAACGCAAGCGCGAACAGTGGAATGACGGCAACAACGTGCTCTGCCTGCGTCCGGGCGTGGTCATCGGCTATGACCGCAACGACGACACCAACGCGGCGCTGAAGGCCGCCGGCATCGATGTACGCGCCATTCCGGGCGCCGAGCTGGGCCGCGGCCGCGGCGGCAGCCACTGCATGTCCTGCCCCACCATCCGCGACGCCGTCTGAGGAGGCACCGAATGTCGTTCAACCTGAAAAACCGCCATTTCCTGACCCTCCGCGATTTCACCCCGGCCGAGATCGGTTTCCTTCTGAAGCTTTCGGCCGATCTGAAGACGGCGAAATACGCCGGAACCGAAGTGCCGAAGCTGAAGGGCAAGGAGATCGCGCTGATCTTCGAGAAGGACAGCACCCGCACCCGCGTGGGCTTCGAGGTGGCGGCGCATGACCAAGGCGCGACCGTGACCTATCTGGGGCCGTCCGGCAACCACATGGGCCACAAGGAAACCGTCAAGGACACCGCCCGCGTGCTGGGCCGCATCTACGACGCGATCGAATACCGCGGCTTCGGGCAGGAAGTGGTGCAGACGCTGGCCGACTGGTCCGGCGTGCCGGTCTACAACGGGCTGACGGACGAGTTCCACCCGACCCAGATCCTCGCCGATTTCCTGACCATGCAGGAACATGCCGAAAAGCCGCTGCGTCAGGTGTCCTATTGCTTCCTTGGCGATGCCCGCAACAACATGGGCGACAGCCTGCTGATCGGCGGCGCCAAGATGGGCATGGACGTGCGGCTTTGCGCGCCAAAGACGCTGTGGCCGACGGCCGAGATTCAGGACTATGCAAATGCCGTCGCCAAGGACACCGGGGCGCGGATCACGCTGACCGATTCCGTCGACGAGGGCGTGAAAGGGGTGGATTTCGTCTATACTGACGTGTGGCTCTCGATGGGCGAGGCCAAGGAGAAATGGGCTGACCGCATCAAGCTGCTGATGCCCTATCAGGTCAACGCCGAGGTGATGAAAAAAACCGGCAACCCGCGCGCCCGATTCATGCATTGCCTGCCTGCCTTCCACAACACCGAAACCACCGTCGGCCAGCAGATCAAGGACGAGTTCGGGCTCGACTGCATGGAAGTGACCGAGGAGGTCTTTGAAAGCCCGGCCTCGATCGTCTTCGACCAGGCCGAGAACCGGCTGCACACGATCAAGGCGGTTCTGGTCGCCACGCTGGGGGGCTGAAATGCTTGTGGTGTCAGCACTTGGCGGCAACGCCCTGTTGCGGCGGGGCGAGCCGCTGACGGCCGAAAACCAGCGGGCCAACGTGCGCGAGGCCGCGCGCGCGCTGGCGCGCATCGTTCAGGCCGGGCACCGGCTGGTCATCACCCACGGCAACGGCCCGCAGGTCGGGCTGCTGGCGCTGCAGGGCGCGGCCTACAAGCCGGACGAGGCCTATCCGCTGGATGTGCTGGGGGCCGAGACCGGCGGCATGATCGGCTACATGATCGAGCAGGAGCTGGAAAATGCGCTGGGTCACAGTCGGCCGGTGGCCACGCTGCTGACCCAGGTGATCGTGGACGGGACTGACCCGGCTTTCGGCAAGCCCACTAAGTTCATCGGCCCGGTCTACGAACGTGAAGAAGCCGAGGCCCGCGCCAGGGCCGCCGGCTGGTCCATTGCGCCCGATGGCGACAAGTGGCGCCGCGTCGTGCCCTCGCCGGTACCGAAAGAAATCCCCGACATACGCGTGCTGCAGCTTCTGCTGGAGCGGGACGTGATCGTGATCTGCACCGGCGGAGGCGGCATTCCGGTGCTGCGGCAGCGCGATGGCAGCATGACCGGGATCGAGGCGGTGATCGACAAGGATGCCGCCAGTGCTCTTCTGGCATGCCAACTCGGAGCAGATGCCCTCTTGTTGCTGACCGACGTGGATGCCGTCTATCGCGATTTCGGCACCCCGACCGAAGCAGTGATCGCCTCGCTGACCCCCGACGAGGCGCGCGCACTCGATCTTCCTGCCGGGTCGATGGGACCGAAAATGACCGCCGCCGCAGACTTTGCCGACCAAGGCGGGCTGGCCGGGGTCGGGCGGCTCGATCAGGCGGTAGAGATCCTGGAACGGCGCGCGGGCACCCGTGTCCGGAACGGAGATTGAGATTCAAGGAAGGTTTGGCTTTGCGGCAACGAGAAAGGACCAACGGTGAGTCGGACTGATGTGGTCCCGTTTATCTCTGAACAGGTTGCAGGCGTTTGGTAAGTGATTTTCCGCCTCCATTTTGCCGCTGCCGCTTCGGGTCCGGCGGGGCTCCTCGTCGCATTCCGACCTTACCAGATCACACCGGAACGTGCAGGTTTTCCAGACGTTCCGAAACTACTCTCTATGCAATGGATCGCATCGGAGCCTGACCGAAAGTAGCCCGAACAGAAAGCACGCAACGATGCAGGCCCTTCAAGTCGCTGGTCCGGGGCGCAGATCGATCTACGGCATTGCTTCCTTGGGCAACAGGGTTATCAATGGCTTGCGCCTTCATCTTCGCCCTTGGATTTCGGATAGCTGAGCTTCGACCCCACCCTGTTCCTGTCGCGTTGTGTTTCGGTCGATCTCGAGGTTGATCCGAAGTCTGCGCGGCTTTTTGCCTTTGCGGCGGTTCGGGGCGAGGCGGGGCTGGCTCACAAAGGGGCCGCGCTTGAACCTGCGCTGGACCGGCTGGAGGCGTTCTGCGAGGGCGCGGTTCATCTTGTCGGTCACAACATCCTGCGCCACGACCTGCCGCATCTGGTGGCGAACCGGGCGCGGCTGGCGGGGCTAGGGGCTGCGCCGATCGATACGCTCTGGCTGAACCCGTTGGCCTTTCCTCGCAATCCCTACCACCATCTGGTCAAGCACTATCAGGACGGACGGCTGCAGGTCGGGCATGTGAATGACCCCGAACAGGATGCGCGGCTGGCGCTGCAGGTGCTGTCCGACCAGATCGCGGCCTTCACCCGGCTGGGGCGGGAGGCGCCCGATGCGGTGCTTGCCTATCACCATCTGACGACGCGGGCCGAGGGCGGGGCAGGCTTCGACGCGCTGTTCCAGTTTCTGCGGGGCCCGCCGCCTGGTGAGGCCGCAGCCCATGCCGCCATCCGCCGACTGTTGGATGGCCGAGCCTGCAATCACCGGCTGGACCAGACCCTTGGCCGCCTGTCCGATCCGCGCAACGGCTGGCCGATGGCCTATGCGCTGTCCTGGATTTCGGTGGCGGGTGGGGACTCGGTCATGCCGCCCTGGGTGCGGCTGCAGTTCCCGCAGGCCGGGCTGATCGTGCGGCACCTTCGCGACACCAACTGCGGCGATCCGGCTTGCGGTTGGTGCGCCGAGAAGAACAACCCGAATGCTGCGCTGGAGCGGTGGTTCGGCTTTCCGTCCTTCCGCCCGCAGCCGGTGGACGACATGGGCCGCCCCTTGCAGGAACGCATCGTGGCCGAGGCGATGGCTGGCAAATCCGTGCTGGGCATCCTGCCGACCGGCACGGGCAAATCGGTCTGCTACCAGATCCCGGCGCTGTCGCGGTTCGACAAGACCGGGGCGCTGACGGTGGTGATCTCGCCGCTTGTGGCGCTGATGGCGGATCAGGTGCAGGGGCTGGCGCGGGCAGGGATTTCCAGTGCGGTGACGGTGAACGGCATGCTGTCGCTGCCCGAACGGCATGACGCGCTGGAAAAGGTGCGGATGGGCGATGCGGCGATGCTGCTGATCTCACCCGAACAATTGCGGTCACCGTCGATCCGCACCGTTCTGCAACAACGCGAGGTCGGGCTGTGGGTTCTGGACGAGGCGCATTGCATCAGCAAATGGGGCCACGATTTCCGGCCCGACTACCGCTATGTCAGCCGCTTCATCAAGGAGTTCTCGGGCGACAGCCCTGCGCCCGTTTTGTGCCTGACAGCCACCGCCAAGCCCGAGGTGGTGCGCGACATCCGCGACCATTTCCAGACCCGTCTGGGGGTGGATCTGATGTTGCTGGATGGCGGGGCGGTGCGCGCCAACCTGTCCTTCGCCGTGCTGCCCACGCAGAAGGCCACCAAGCTGACCGACATCCTGTCCGCCATCGAGGCGAATCTGCCGCCTGAAGGCGCCTCGGGCGCTGTGGTCTATTGCGCCACCCGCGGGGCCACGGAAAAGGTGGCGGAGTTCCTGAAAGGGCAGGGGCTGGCGGCGGACTTCTTCCACGCTGGCCTGCCGCCCGACCGCAAGCGCGATGTGCAAGAGGCATTTCGCATCGGCCAGTTGCGGGTGATCGCCGCGACCAACGCCTTTGGCATGGGCATCGACAAGCCCGATATCCGGCTGGTGGTGCATGGCGATATTCCGGGATCCTTGGAGAACTACCTGCAAGAGGCAGGCCGCGCGGGGCGGGATCGTGGCCCAGCCAATTGCGTGCTCTTGTTCAGCCCCGAGGATGTGGAGCGGCAATTCTCGCTGTCCGCCCGCTCGCGGCTGGCGCGGCATGAGATTGGTGCAATCCTGAAGGCGCTGCGGCGGATGGAAAAGCACAAGTCCGGCGAGGTGATCGCCACGCCGGGCGAGATCGTGCGTGAGGAAAAGGATCAGGAATTCGAGCGCGACAAGACCACCGACGACACCCGTGTAAAAACCGCCGTCGCCTGGCTCGAGGAGGCGACGCTGCTTTCCCGTGAGGAAAACCGGGTGCAGGTGTTCCCGTCGTCGCTGCGCATCCGGTCGGTGGATGAGGCTTCGGCGATCCTGGACCGGGCGCAGATTACCGGAAGGCGGCGCAAGCAGCTTCTGGACCTCGTGCGCCATGTGATGAATGCGCCCATCGACGCAGGGGTTTCCACCGATGATCTCACCGGGGCGTGCGGGCTGACGGGCCGGGATCTGCAGCGGGCCTTTGCCGATCTTGAGGTGCTGGGGATCGCCAGCAACGACACGGCTGTCACGGTCTATGTGCATCTTGGGGTCGAGGATGCCTCGGCCCGCCGTCTGGATCACGCGGCCCGGATGGAAGCCGACTTGATCGCCCTGATGCAAGAGACCGTGCCGGATGCCGAAGGGGTCGAGGCGCAACCCTTGAACCTGACCGAAACCTGCCAAGCCCTGCGTGACAAGGGCCACGCGCAGGTGCGCCCCGATCTTGTGGAAACCATCTTGCGCGGCATGGCGCAGGACGGGCGCGATCAGGACGGCGGGCGGGGGAACCTGACTCTGCGCAAGGTCAGTCGGAATACGATCTTCGTGCGGCTGCAACGCTCTTGGCCTGTGGTTGCCCGCACCGCCGATCTGCGGCGGCAGGGCGCGCGGGCGCTCTTGGCCCATCTCACCGGAAAAGTGGCCAAAGGCACGCGAGGCAAGGACATTCAGGTCGAGACCACCCTTGGCGCGATGCTGGATGCTCTGAACGGTGATGCGCTGTTGCGGGCCGAGGTCAAGGACATGACCCGCCTGATGGACCGCGCGCTTCTGTGGCTGCACGAACAGCAGGTTGCCACCTTGGGCCGGGGCCTGACGGTGTTCCGCCCGGCGATCACGGTTCATCTGAGCCCCAAGGGCGGGCCCTTCACGGTGCAGCACTTTGCGCCCCTCGAAGAGCACTACAACGAGACGACGATCCAGACCCATGTGATGGCCGCCTATGCCGAAAAGGGGCTGGAGGCGATGGATCAGGCCCAGCGCCTTTCCGAGGATTACTTCGTGCTGGACCGCGACGCCTTCCTGCGCCGATGGCTGCCTGGGCGCGGCACGGAAATCCGGCGGCAGACCACCGGCACCTCATGGCGGACCATCGTTGATGCGTTGGATAACCCCGTGCAGGCTGAGATCGTGCGCGATGACCGCGAACAGACCAACGTGCTGGTGCTGGCGGGGCCAGGATCGGGCAAGACGCGCGTGCTTGTGCACCGCATCGCCTATCTCATCCGCGTGAAGCGCGAAGACCCGCGCGGTATACTGGTTCTGACCTACAATCGCCACGCAGCGGCCGAGATCCGCGAACGCCTTCGCCGCCTGATCGGGGATGACGCAGCGGGGGTGACTGTGTCGACCTGCCACGCGCTGGCGATGCGGCTGATGGGGGCGAGCTTTGCAGGCGATCACGACGGCCCGCGCGACTTTGACGGCATTGTCATGCAGGCCGTGGCCCTGCTGCGCGGGGATGGTCTGACCAAGGCGGAGGCCGAGGCGCTGCGCGAAACGCTCATCCAGGGCTATCGCTGGCTTCTGGTAGACGAATATCAGGACATCGGCCCCGAGGAATACGCCCTGATCGGCGCGGTGGCGGGGCGGTCGCTGGAGGATGAGCTGCGCATCAGCCTCTTTGCCGTGGGCGACGATGACCAGAACATCTACGCCTTCGCCGGGGCCAGCATCGACTTCATACGCAGGTTCGAGGCGGATTATGCCGCCAAACCGGTCTGGATGACCGAGAACTACCGCTCCACGGCCCATATCATTGCGGCGGCCAATGCCGTGATCGCGCCTGCTGCTCAGCGCATGAAGGCAGGCCATGACATCACCGTGAACCGCGCCCGCGCCAAGGCGATGCCGGGCGGAGATTGGGCGGCTCTGGACCCCGTGGCGCAAGGGCGTGTCACCCTGCTGGACGCGGGCGGTGATACCGCGCAGGCGGTGGCTGCACTGGACGAACTGCAGCGCCTGTCCCGGCTCGACCCCGATTGGTCATGGCGGCGCTGTGCGGTCATTGCCCGCGACTGGCGCCGGCTGGAGCCCGTGCGCGCCTATGCGGAAGCCTTGGGCATTCCC
Source organism: Paracoccus sp. (in: a-proteobacteria) (assembly GCA_018056045.1). Classification (GTDB taxonomy): domain Bacteria; phylum Pseudomonadota; class Alphaproteobacteria; order Rhodobacterales; family Rhodobacteraceae; genus Paracoccus. The sequence goes on along the minus strand of JAGPGI010000004.1, from coordinate 63 downwards.
ATCGACATGGCCAATGAAACTCTGCCGAGTCTGTGGCGACTACGCGAGATGCAAGGCTTCATT